>CAJMPF010000209.1 GCA_905215195.1 uncultured bacterium
CGCCTAGCCGCGACTTTGAGGGCTTCTACATTGCCCTGATCCGAAAACGCAGCTAGCGCACGGATCCAAAACTCAACAAGCTATTTCTGTGCGCGTTTGCCCTGCTGGTCGCGATGCTGTTTAAGCATCGCGCGCTCCTTGCGCTCGGCCCTTTTGCCCTTGATGGCCGTGACCACAAAGTAGATGACCGCGGCGGCAACGATTGCGCCCACACACAGGCCAATCGAGCCCAACATTGCCGAAAATTCCATACCGCGTCACCTCTCTTTTAAACGGGACTTTCAAGATAGCACCTCGATCCCCGCCACCACAGCTCCTTCACGTTCGCCTGCCCTTCGGTCTAACGGATGGCGCGGCGGGGAAAAATCAACTCGTCAAACGATTTAGCATTCGCAATTCCGGCTGCATCGTGCCGGCCGTCGTCACACAGAATCGAGTCTCCATGGACACCCTCAACGACCTAAACGAGCGCGTCGACGCCTTTGTCGGCACCAGCTCCTTCGACACGCCTGCCGCGGCAAACGACCAAGCTCCCATCGATGTGCCCGCCGAGGTTCACGAGGACATCGTCGCCTCGGTCGACTTCTCCGAGGTAGAGCTTGCAGACGAATTTACCGAGCCCCAGGTGGCCGTAACTCCCAACGGCCTTTTGCCCATGGAGCCGCTGCCCATCGACGGGCGTTTGCGCAAGGCGGCCCTCCGCATGCCCGACGAGATCGAGGAGGCCAGCGGCTTTACGCTCTTCGGCCGTCGTATCAAATCGCTCATCTACACCACCGATGTCGCGGTTATCCGCAACTCCAACGCCGACGCCGTCTTTGCGGTCTACCCTTTCACGCCGCAGCCCGCCATTACGCAGGCACTGTTGACCGTCGCCGAGTGCCCGGTCTTTGTAGGCGTGGGCGGCGGAACTACGACCGGCAAGCGCTCCGTGCAGATGGCAGCCGTCTCCGAGATGCAGGGCGCGGCGGGCTGCGTGGTCAACTCCCCCGCCACTGCCGAGATGGTCGAGCACATCACCAACATCGCCGACATCCCCGTCATCGCCACGGTCGTACGTTGCGACGATGATGCGCATGCCAAAGTGCGCGCCGGAGCCAAGATTCTCAACATCGCCGCCGGCAAAAACACACCCCAGGTCCTGCGTGAACTGCGCGAGCACTATCCCAACCTGCCGCTCATCGCACCGGGCGGCAAGACGCCCGAGAGCATTCGCGAGACCATCGCCGCCGGCGCCAACGCCATCATCTGGACGCCGCCTTCGGCCCAGCAGCTACAGGCCGACATGATGCAGCGTTATCGCAAGATGAAGGAAGACGCCACACCTGTCATCTCGCGCGACGATGTGCCCATTATCGACCAGGTCGCCGCCGCCGAAGTCAGCCAGGTCGAGAACATGAATCCCGACGTGCCGATTCCCGACGAAGTCATCGAGCGCGTCGAGGAGCATCGCGCCAATCGCGGCCTCAAGCCGTCACTGCACGGCTTTTTCTTCCGCGGAAAGAAACGCTAGCCGCAACAGCAAGGCCCGCCCCACAAACGTGAGACGGGCCGTTTTCGTTTGAGCAATCATGCAGCAACGTGATGGGGCAAATTAATCCACGCGCTTGTCGCCCATAAAGAAGAGCGCCACCGTACCAGGTCCGGTATGCGAGCCAATCAGAGTACCGATGTCATTGATCTCAATCTTGCCTTTAAGCTGCGGAACCTGTTCCTCAATCAGCGCCGCAACTGCCTCGGCATCCTCGCGGCACGCCGAGTGCGACATGATGCACTTACCCGAATAATCCGTACCGCCCTGCACGTGTGCCATCATGGTCTTAGCCATCTCGGAAATCGCGCGCTTCTTAGTGCGAATTTTCTCACGTGGCGACAGCTTACCTTCGCAATCGACCGTCATAAGCGGGCAAATCTTAAGCGCCGTACCAATGATCGCGCTCGCGGCCGAAATGCGACCGCCGCGCAGGTAGCTCGACAGATCGGTCGAGAAGAACCAGTGGTGCAGGTTGAGTTTATGCTCCTCAATCCAAGCGGCCGTCTCGTCGAGTGAAGCCCCGCTATCGCGCACGTCGGCGGCATATTCCAGCAACAGACCAAAGCCCGAAGACGCCCCCAGCGAATCGATGACGCGCACCTTGCCGCCCTGGGGATAGCGATCCGCGAGCATCTGCGCCGCGACGCAGGCCGATCCATACGTGCCCGAAATACCCGACGACAACGTCAGGTGCAGCACGTCTTTACCCTCGGCAACAAACGGCTCCCAAAACTCCTCGTACTCACCCACGCTCACCTGAGACGTCTTGGGCATGGCGCCCGCGGCAATCTGGGCAAAAAACTTGTCCGGCGTAATCGACTGATACAGATCGTCCGTATAGACAACATCGTCGATCTCGTAATGAAAACACACGACAGGGATATTGCGCGCCGCAAAGAACTCACGGGTTCGGTCGGCGGCGGATTCACAGGTCAGGACAAAATCACTCATATGAGGCTCCTTACTCATTGCTGCGCAAATTATCGCACAGTGAGCCTACATGCGGTACATATGTCCACTATTTACCAAATCGAACCAAAAATAGTGAACATCTTTACCACCATCGTCTCCACCGGCCCCACGCATAAATATCTGAGAAAACACCTTCTGTCGTCTCCACCCAACCGACACATCTACCTTTACTAAATCGATTTACCAAACCGTTCAGCCGACAATTCAGCCGCCGGCGCAAAATCGAAACAAAAGCGGCGCATACTGATAAACGTTTGACGCTGTTTATCAGTTTTACCAGCCCCATCGGAAGGTGTTTCATGGTCGCATTCGATCGCAACCCGCAAGACTTCAAGTATCTGCGCCTGCTGTCGAGACAGTTCCCCACCGAACAATCCGCATTTACCGAAATTATCAACCTCTCGGCAATCCTCAACCTACCCAAGGGCACCGAGCATTTTATGAGCGACGTGCATGGCGAGTACGAAGCCTTTATGCACATCCTCAACAACTGCTCGGGCGTCGTGCGCGAGCATGTCGACGAAATTTTTGGCGACACGCTCTCCTTTGACGAAAAGGGCGAGCTGTGCACGCTCATCTACTACCCGCGCGAGAAGATCGACCTGGTCCGCAGCCAGCGCGAGGACTCGCCCACCTGGTACAAGACGATGCTTGACCAGCTCATCATGGTCGCTCGCTCGCTTTCGAGCCGCTACACGCGCTCCAAGGTGCGTAAGGCCATCCCGCGCGACTACGCCTACATCATCGACGAGTTGTTGCACACGCACCCGGACGAGAACAACTATCGCGTGCGCTATCACGAGCGCATCGTGGAGTCCATCCTGGAGACCGCCAGCGCCGACGACTTTATCGAGTCGCTCGCCTCGCTCATCAAGCGCCTGGCCGTCGACCACCTGCACCTGGTGGGCGACATCTTCGACCGCGGCGGCGGCGCGGCCAAGATTATGGACCGTCTGCTCACCTACCATTCGCTCGACATCCAGTGGGGCAACCACGACCTGCTGTGGATGGGCGCTGCGGCCGGTGAGCCC
>CAJMPF010000210.1 GCA_905215195.1 uncultured bacterium
ATCTTTCATCTTTACCACGAGCACCCCTGTCATTGAAATCGCTTACACAATGATACCCAACCCATACCGGCAAATTGAGCAAATGGGACGAGCCACATGGATCATTTCAACAGCCCAGGTCAAGCAAACGTCAGCGAGCGCGCAGCTGCCGTAGCGAGGTGCCGCGAAAGAGGAGCGAAGCGTACTTTATGTACGCGAGCGACGGTTTGAGCGGCAGATCGCCCGGCAGATGCGTGCGCAGCGTCGAGCGGTCCGGCGTTCGTCAGAACGCCGGAACATAATAGCCCGGCAGATGCCCACGCAGCGTCGAGCGGTCCGGCGTTCGTCAGAACGACGGAACAAAGTTAGCCGTGGTATTCGCCGTTGTATTGAATCAACGTCAGGTCCTCCACACCATCGAGCGCGCGAATGGCGTCGGCATAAGGCATATCCACACCGTCCGAGAACACCTCAACGGCCATCTCCACCTTGTCGCCGCGCATGGTCTTGGACTTCACCGTAAACTTGGTGCGGCCAAAGGCACGCACGATGTCGTCGCCGGTGGTCTGGCCCGTATAGTGAATGACCATCATGTACACGCGCGCCTTGTCCTGGTGGCTCGCAAAGCCGGCGATCATCGCCACAATCACCACTGCCGTCAGCCCCACGAGTGCATACATGCCAGCGCCCGCCGTAATGCCCGTGGTAATGGCCCAGAACAGATACAGCAAGTCGAGCGGATCCTTGACCGCCGTACGGTAGCGGACGATAGACAGAGCACCGACCATACCGAGCGAGATGACCACGTTCGTCGAGATAGCGAGCGTGACCATGCAGGTGAGCACGCACATGCCCACGAGCGTCACGGCAAAGCTGCGCGAGTACACCACGCCGGTAAAGAAGCGCTTGTACACGCAATAGATCAGGATGCCCATGGCGAGCGCCACGAGCAGCGACAGACCGATCTTGGCAGGGTCGACCTGGCCAAACGCCTCCAAGACGGAGTTCTTAAAAAAGTCCCTGGTGCTCATGGTCTAAATATCCCCTCGGTTCTCATAATCCGATTCCCAGTAGTTAAAGCCGCGCAAGTAGGCGGTCTTTTCGTAGCACAGGCAGTACTTGGAGACCGCCGTGAGCTCCGCAGCGCCCGGCGGTACCATATCGCGCACCAGCTGCGGGCAAAACTCCGTAAACTTAACCTCCATCACCAGCTTGCCCGGCTCCAGCACGGGCAGCGCGGGCAGGGTCGCGTCAAAGATATCGAAACTTCCCACAGCCGCGCGCACGTTCATGTCAAACGTGATGCGCACGGTGCCTTCGTCCATCACCCACGGCTCTGCGCCGGATGCAGATACGCCTCGCGCTCGTAATCCACGATGGTCCGCGGGCGCATCATATTGCAGATGCACTCGATGTAGAACTCACGGCAGAGTTGGTGGGGGCTCCGCAGCAAAAAGTCGTAGTCGCCGGCCAGGATCTGCTCAAACTCACCGCGCGTGAGCGGCGCGTCCTCCTTATAGATCCAGCTGCCGTACTTCTTTTTGCGCTCGAGCTTAATCACCTTGTCGCTGCCGTTATAGATGCGCACGCGATACTTTTTGCGCATGAGAATGCCGGCGTCTTTTTCCTCGTAGGCCGAGTTGCAGTAGTCATCGAAGTACAAGCTACGAATGGTGTAACCGCCCGCCTGCGCATGCTTGTCCAGCTTAAAAACAGGCGCCATGCGGCAGGCCAGCGCAGCGTGCTCGCCCTCGTTGATGAGGTACTTGAGCTCGTGGCGGTAACGCTCCTGCGTGGTTCGCGCACGCACAGGCGGTGCCGCCAGGCGCTCAAGCAGCGCGCTAGCCCTCCTCATACGTGTCCTCCACGACCTTACCGCCGTCCTGCACGTAAAAACACTTCATGCCGTACTGTTTGCCATCGTCGGTCACATAGTAGTCAAACGCATCTTGCGTATAGCCGTCGGAGTTGGTGGCGCGCACGCGCACAAAGTACTGGCCGGTATCGGGCGCATCGCACGTTACCTCCGGCAGCAGCACGTCCTCGGCCTTAAAGATCACGTCAGTAATGGCGTAATCGCGCGCAAGCTCCACGGTATAGCGAATGTCACGCGCCTTAAAGTCGTACGACGCGTCCCAATTAATGCGCAGCTTGCCGTTATCGATCTGCGGCACGCCAATGTAGAACGGCATGGGCTTTTTATAGCTTTCGCAGTAGCTCTTATAGTTCTCCTCGATCTCGGAAGGAATCGCCGCGGCAATCTGCTCGTATTCATCCTTCGTCACGGGCAGATTCTCCAGGTCGGGCGCAGCAAAGACGAGCGGCTCCGTGACCTCGCGATAATGCTCGACCATCTTGCTCAGGCGTGCCTCGGTCATATACGAGCGCAGGTCCTTGACGGCGCTATCGAGTTCGCTGCGGAACGACTTGCTGCGCAACGCGCGGTTAAACAGCACGTTGCCCCAGTAGTTGCTCACGCCGCGTTCCCAGCTCGCATAATCCGAGAATCCCGTCAGGCTCAACTCGAGCTTGCGCAGCATGCCGTCGTTATCCCAATCCAGGATGTACCAAACCTTGGAGTTAAGCGGACTGTACAGATAGCAGTTACGGTTCTGCGTATCGCAATTACCCGTCAAGATCTGAAACGCCATCCAATAGACCAGGTTCTCGGTATCGAAGTAGGTGTCGAGCACATCGTCGATCTTTTGAGCATCGTCGTTGAGCGCATCGAGCATCTCGATCAACTTGGTATGGTCCGAGTCGCCCTTAATCTCGAGCATGCCCTCAAAGTTTGCCTGGTTGTAGTCGGGATCATCGGCGAGCTTAATGGTGTCCTCGTAGCGATGGAAATCAAAGCTGTTCACCTTGTACAGGTGCCCGTTCTTATCCAAGCCGTGCGCCTTAAGCGCCGTCTTATTGAGCTGCTCCACCTGCGTAAACAGGCCGTAGTCCTCAAAGGTGTCGTTGGACTTTTCGGTCTGGTCGCACACCCACAGATGCACAAACTGCGTACGCAGGCCCATCATCTGGGGAATCCCACGGATAAGGTCGTAGGCCATCTTGTTGCGAAAACGCATACCCTCGCCTATGTGCTTGTTGAGCGCAATCGCGCGCTGTTGGCGCCAGGTACCCTTGCCCTTTTTGAGCTCCACCTTGTAATTCTTTTGCGAGTTCATGCTCGACGTCTGGCCGCGCACCTGCACGGTAGCATTGGGCGCTTCCTCGCCATAGCCAACCTCGCCGGCCACCGGGCCGTCTTCGTCACCCGGCTGCAGCAGGCCCATAACCTGATAGCGTGTCACGCCCATGTCGGCATAGTCATACACCGAGTACGTGTTGATCTCGGCCCAGCTGTGGTCGGTGTTCTCGGAGCTGTTGCCGCGCGAGACCGTCAGGTACATGGTCACAATACCCGAGTCATCGTAGACCTCGTAGAGCTCGTCCTTGTCGCGCAGGTGCTTGGACTGGTCGGAGGCCTCGGCCTTTTTAATCTTGTCCTGCTTTTTGACCTTTTTGGTCGAGGAGTCTTCCTGCACCGAGCAGCCCGAAAGCA
>CAJMPF010000211.1 GCA_905215195.1 uncultured bacterium
ACAGTCGCGACCACGTGGCGCAGCTGGTCGAGCTGCCAAGCGCGCACGTCGGAGCCCATCACGCTCACACTGCCGGTGCCTGCATCGTACAGGCGCGGGATAAGCGAGACGAGCGTCGACTTACCGCTGCCCGTGCCGCCGATAATGCCGAGCGTTTTGCCCAGCGGCAGCTCCAGGGTCACATCGCTCACGGCATTTGCCGCGCCGGCGCCAAACGAAAAGCTCGCATGGCTCAAGCTCAGCGCGGGGACTGGAGCGACATTGCCCGGCTCGGGCAGTGCGACCGGTTCGTTGTTCTCGTCGGTGATGCTCGGCTCGCAATTGAGCACCTCATTGATGCGCGACGCGCTGGCGCTCGCCTTGGTAAAGACCACGACCAGGTTGGCGACGTACACGATGGAGGTGAGCGTCTGCGTCATGTAGTTCACAAACGCCATGACCTGGCCCTGCGTAAGCTCGCCCACGTTGACCTGGATGCCGCCCACCCATAGGATGGCGCACACGCCCAGGTTCATCACCAAGAATGTGACGGGGTTAAGGACCGACGAGAGCTTACCCACCGCAATGGCGGTATGGGCCTGGTCATCGGCGGCTTGGGCAAAGCGCTCGCGCTCGTGATCTTCGCGTACAAAGGCGCGAATCACACGGGCGCCCGAAAGCCCCTCGCGGCAAATGAGCGCGATGCGGTCGAGCTTTGCCTGCAGCTGCTTGTAGTACGGGATGCAGCGCGCCATGACAAACCAGAACACCAAGCCGATGGCGGGCGTGCAAATCAAAAAGATGATGCCGAGCTTAAGGTCGATGGCGAGGGCCGCGCACATGGAACCCACCGCTAGGAAGGGCCAGCGGATGAGCATACGCACGCCCAGCGCCACGGCGAGCTGCACCTGGTTGACGTCGTTGGTAATGCGCGTGATGAGCGACGGCGTGCCAAAGCGATCGAGCTCAGCATAGCTCAGCTTGTTGATGTGCTGGTAGAGTGCGCCGCGAATGTCAGTGCCCATGCCCTGCGAGGTGAGCGCCGCCATCTTTTGGCAGACGAGCGTAAACGAGATGCCAATCACGGCCATGGCGGCGAGCACCATGCCGTAGTGGATAACGGCGTTCACGTCGTGCGCCCCAATGCCCTTGTCGATCATCTGGGCAATCACCAGCGGCGTAAGAAGGTCAAAGATTACTTCGATCAACTTGCACGCAGGGCCAATCACCATATACCGGCGAAACTTACCACCAAAACGCCTGAGCAGCTCAATCATGTATAGGCGCTCCCCTATCATCATCCATATTCAATTCGAACCATGATAGTACCGCCACCCCAAAAGAAGCGTAAACAACTCGTCATTTTTAACGGGATTCAGTTTTCAGGGGAGGGGTATACGCGCACACCCAGCCAGTGTCGGGTCAACTAGCATGGTATATTTACATTAGTGCTACCAAGTTAGTCGCCGACCCTTGAAATGAGGTGCCGAGATGAACGACATTCTCGCAAGAAGAGCAAGACGAGCAACTGTGGGCATCGCCCTTTCCGCGGCACTTGTCGCGGGAATCGCCCCCGTAGCGGCGATCGCGGCAGAAACCAGCTCCCCCACCGGTGCAGTTGCCTTGCAGACGGAAGATGCGGCCGCCGCAAAAGAAAAAGCGTATGCAGCCATGCAGGAAGCGCTCAAAAACCTCGAGGCCGCAAAAGACGCCGCAAGTCCCGAGAAACTTGCGGAAATCGATGATGACATTGCCGCTTTTCAAGAGATCTACGACATGGTGGTGACGGAAGCCGCCAAACGGAGGGAACCCCTTCCCGCCATGCAAGCGAACGTCGATGCAGCCCAAGCCAAATACGATGAGGCCCACAACCGGACAAGCGGCCTTCAGGCAGAATTAGATAAGGCACTTGAAGCACTCGGCGACGAGGAGCCCAGCACAGCTATTAAGGAGCATATTAAGCAGTTGCGCAGTGAGATCATGGCGGCAGAAAGGCGAGAAAAATCTTATGAAGATGATCTTCACTCCTACCAACGCCGACTCGAAAGCCAGGAAAAACAGGTTCAGCATTTCGAAAGTGAGGCAGAGGAAGCTAAAGCCCACATCGACGAGGACATAGCCAAGCGAAATGCGCTCCTCGGCGATTTGGAAAAGGCGCAAGCGGCCTATGATGACGCCTGCAAAGCATACGAAGAGGCAAAGGCCGCGGCAGATAAGACCACCTCGCCCGAGATAACGAAACCCGCCGAGACGACAAAACCCTCCAGCTCAGCGCAACCGGCCGAGGCGACACAGCCCACCGGCTCGTCCGCGACCGGCAAAAATACCCCGCCAAGCTCCACCAAGCAGGCGAACTCGAGCAGCGGCAAGCAAGCAGATACGACCGCCGGCAAGCTCGCGAACACGGGCGACGCAGCGCCGAGCGCAATCGCACTCGCAGGAATCGCCGCCGCAGGCCTCGGAATAACCACCGCAGCCACACGCCGCCTCAAGAACTCAAAATAGCTGCCAGAGCATATCGCCTTCGCCAATCCACAAGCCCAGAGACAAAAAGAGGCTCGTTTCCCCAACCTAGGGAAACGAGCCTCTTTAACTGCAAAAATTCAAGCAACAGCACCGCCGCCTCTTGAACCACATCGCCACCGCGCTCCAAACAACGCCAGCGAGCAGCATTCCTTAAGGGATAGATTTAATGGCTGTTAATCGAGGGGTATACGCGCACGCCCGATCAATGACGGGCAAACCGCCTGATATACTTACATTAGTGCTACCAAGTTAGTCGCCGACCCTTGAAATGAGGTGCCGAGATGAACGACATTCTCGCAAGAAGAGCAAGACGAGCAACTGTGGGCATCGCCCTTTCCGCGGCACTTGTCGCGGGAATCGCCCCCGTAGCGGCGATCGCGGCAGAAACCAGCTCCCCCACCGGTGCAGTTGCCTTGCAGACGGAAGATGCGGCCGCCGCAAAAGAAAAAGCGTATGCAGCCATGCAGGAAGCGCTCAAAAACCTCGAGGCCGCAAAAGACGCCGCAGGTCCTGAGATATTAGAGACTATCGAGCATGTGATTACCGATTTGCAATCGCTCCGCGACAGGATGCTGAAGGAAGCCGACGACTCAAGGGGACCTCTTCTTTACCTACAAGCGCAGGTCAATGAAGCCCAAGCCAGATACGACGCGGCCCACAACCAGGTAAGTAACCTTCAGACAGAATTAGACAAGGCGTGCAACGACGGGGCGCCTGCAGAAACTATTAATCAGTTGCGTTACGAGATAGCAACAGCGGAACGTCAAGAATATTCTTGCCAAGCGGTACTTAACACATACCGAACCAGACTCGAGAGCCAGGAAAGTGTCGTCGCGAAGTTCGAAGCCAATGCGGAAAAATGTCAAACCGATATCGACGAAGAGACAGCCAAGCGAGATGCGCTCCTCGACAATTTGAAAAAAGCGCAAACGGCCTATGACGACGCCTGCAAGGCATACGAAGAGGCAAAGGCCGCGGCAGACAAGGACGCCTCGCCCGAGATAACAAAACCCGCCGAGACA
>CAJMPF010000212.1 GCA_905215195.1 uncultured bacterium
AGACCATCCAAGAGGTCAAGGAGCTTAAGCAGGAGCTTACCGACAAGCAGACCGAGCAGGAGAAGAACGTCGCCGCCACGCAAAAGAAGGTCGACGAGCTCAACGCTCAGCAGGCCGAGGCTCAGAGCGTCGTCAGTTCCCTGGACTCGCAACTGCAGGCCGAACTTGCCGCCGAGGCCGAGGCCAATGCCGCACTGCAGGCCGGCATTAACGCAAGCACCGCCGAGAAGGCCACGGTGAACACCGAGACCGCCGGTACGACTGAGAACACCAACAACGGTGGCGGTACGACCAACAACGGCGGCGGCAACACGCCCGCGCCCGCGCCCGCTCCTGCCCCCACGCCGCAGCCCGTGACGCCCGCTCCGACTCCGACGCCTTCCGCACCGAGCCAGTCCGTTGACGGCGGTACCGTTGTTTCGCGCGCCTACAGCAAGCTCGGATACGCTTATTCCTGGGGCGGCATTGGACCGAACAGCTTTGACTGCTCCGGTTTTGTAAGCTATTGCCTCACGGGCCGCTACTGCCGCCTGGGCACCACCGGCACCTTCATGGGTTGGACCCGCGTGTCCGATCCGCAACCCGGCGATGTTGTGGTTAACTCCTACCATACAGGCATCTATATCGGTAATGGTCAGATGATCCATGCTTCCGACTACAAAACGGGCGTCATCATCAGCTCCGTCGCTGCTGGCATGAACAACAATTACATTTTCGTGCGCTACTAATTTATTACTGCAGCGAACGAACGTGGGCCTCGCGATCTTGAGTCACGAGGCCCATTCTTTTTTCCCTTACCGTTTGGCATATGATCAGTACGGCTATCTAGTATTCAAAACTAGATAGCCGTACTGATCAATCAAAAAGATGGCTATAATTGTTGGGGAACAATTAGAAAGGACCCTCAATGAGCTGGGCACTTATCTCCGATTCGAGCTGCAATCTTCGCGATTGGCAACCAACCGCACCTCATACCACCTTTGCATTTGCACCCCTTAAGATCCGAGTGGGGGAGCGCGAATTTGTCGATGACCTCTCGCTCGATGTTAACGCGCTCAATTGCGCCGTGCAGGCGGAGTCGAGCGCTTCTTCGAGCGCCTGTCCAAGCGTAGGGGAGTGGGCTGAACTCTTTGGGCTTGCCGACAAGACGATCTGCATGCCCATCTCCGAGGGCGTATCGGGAAGCTACAATGCCGCGGCCACCGCACGTGACATGGTGCTTGCCGAGGAGCCCAACCGCCAGATTCATTTGGTTAACTCGCGAGCCGCAGGTGGCAAAATGGATCTGATCTTCTTGCTGTTCGACCGCTATCTTGCGAGCAACCCGGACGTTTCCTTTGAAGACGCCTGCGCCTATTTCGATAGCTTGGAGCAAAACAGCAAGATTCTCTTTAGCCTGTGCAATTACGAAAACCTTGCGAAGGCCGGACGTATCCCTAAGGCGGCCGGCGTTATTGCCAATAAGCTCAATATCCGCATTTTGGGCACGGCGAGCGAAGCGGGCGAAATTGAACTCGTTGGGCACACGCGTGGCGAAAAGAAGATGCTCACCAAGATTGTCGACACCATGGAGGCCGAGGGCTTTACTGGCGGCGAGGGCATCATCGATCACGTTGAGAACGAAGCTGGAGCCCAGGCGCTTGCCGACCGCATTGTGGAGCACTGGCCAGGCTCCAAGACTATCATCATGCCCTGTAACGGGCTAGATTCCTATTACGCCGAAATGCACGGTCTCATCATCGGTTACGGCATGGGTGTAGCTTCGGGCCGATAATGTCCAACTAGTCAAACGCGCGGGCGGGATAAGGAGCCACTGGCCCCTTATCCCGCCCGTCTTATACCTCAGTTAGCTATTAAACCCATTGAACTTAAGATAGCTCATCAGGTATGCCTTCGAAACAAAGGACGATACCGCACTGCGTACGAGCAGCGACTCGCGCGTAACTTGATGTGCGGTATCGGGCACAGGAGTCTGCTCGACGGAAAACGCCGCACGAATCGATACCTCAAGCTGATCGACAACATAATCAAAGGCGGTCGGAGCGTCGTAGCTCAAGCGCTGAATATTAAAGAGCGCCTGAACCGCAGCGATGGGTAGCACCTGCTTAAAGATACAAATGGCGATGAGACGCGCAATCTGCTCACGGCCATACTGTTTTTTAACCGGAGCAGGAACGAGGCCGACCTTCACGTAGTTGTTGATCATCGAAGGCGTGATAACGGGCTGCTCTACACAAATCGAAAGCGGCTCCATCCACAGTTCGATGTACTCAATAACCTGATCACGATAGAGCGTTACGTTGGGCAACTGGTCATAGCGTGGCAGGCTCAACGCGTTGAGTTTACCCACCATATCGGACTGAATAAATGCATCCGGCAGCACCGTCGGCTGAATATCCTCCGGCTTAATGCTGACCGATGTATCGGACATCGGGATAACGTATTTAGCATGGTTCATAAGAGGCCTCCGTTCGTTTTCTATATTGTATTCTAGGTTATCTAGTTTTGCATACCACATAGCCGCTTAGTAAAAGTGGTTGGACAGCACATTGACGCACCGTCCAACCACTTTGTTTAAAGATAACAACCTTACATAAGATATATTATCGTACTTATCCGCGTAGGAAAGCGTATGCGCTGGTTGCCGCTATAGCTCCGTCAGAAACGGCGGTCACAACCTGACGTAAACGCTTGGAACGGATATCGCCGGCTGCGAATAAGCCGGGCGTACGGGTGGCCATCGAATCGTCGGTAAAAATGCCGCCGTCGGGAGCCAGATCGACGAGATGCTCAACCAGCTCGGTGTGTGGCTGCGTGCCCGCAAAGACAAAGATGCCAAAAGAGCCAGGCTCAAAGGACTCAGTGTGCATTTCACCAGTCGCATTGTCCTTGAACGTGATTGTCGTGGGCATCGCTTCACCAGAAAGTTCAACAATACTAGTTTGGTACCTAACTGAAATATTGTCGTTGGCAAGCACCTTATTCACAACACCCTCGGGTGCACGGAATTGATCGCGACGCAGCACGATGGTCACGCTGCTGGCGATTTCTGACAAGAACAGGGCTTCCTCGCATGCGGAATTGCCGCCTCCGATAACAAAGACTTGTTTGCCGCGAAAGAACATGCCGTCACATGTTGCGCAATATGAAACGCCACGACCGCGATACGTATCCTCGCCAACAAAACCAGCAGGACGCGGCGTGGCACCCATGCACGCAATGACGCTCTTGGCCGTTGTGTCGCCCATATCATGATGGATGGTAAATTGAGCCGCATCGGCATCGTAATCGACGCCTGTCACCATACTCCATTCAACCTGAGCCCCCAGGCCTTCAGCATGCTGTTGGAATCGCTCACCAAGTTCAACACCGCTCAGCAGCGGAATGCCAGGATAATTCTCAATTTCGTTGGACGTGGCAATCTGTCCGCCAGACATGCCCTGCTCAAGGACGGTCGTCGTCAGGTTGGCGCGCGCCGCATAAATGGCGGCAGCATAGCCCGCAGGGCCGCC
>CAJMPF010000213.1 GCA_905215195.1 uncultured bacterium
CCGGCTGCGAGCGCGCCGGTGCGCTTATTTGCCAAGACTGCCTGGCCGTGCTCACGCTCATCGACCCACGTCATAGCTGCACCCGATGCGGCGCCCCGTTTGGGGATTTGCTGTGCACTGAGTGTTCGGTCGAGGGCACGTCCTCGGCAATGGCGGAGGCACTCGACCGCTGCTTGGCGTGCGCTGTCTATGCGCATCCGCTTCCGCGCATCATTAAAGCGTACAAGGACGCGGGCGAGCGACGTCTGGCTCCGTATCTGGCGGAGCTGCTCTACGACACCGCCCTGCATGCCCAGGTCGTAGCGCCCGATCGCTATGGAGGTGTGCTGTCCGGTGCGGATGCGGTGGTGTTTGTGCCTGCGACGGCGGCAGCGTTTCGGCGGCGTGGTTTTGATCATATGGAGGCTATTGCGCGCCCATTTTGCGAGCTGTCGGGTGTTCCCCTGCTCGATGCTCTCGTCAAGTACGGGCATGGCGACCAGCGCGAACTCGGTCGTGAGGAGCGCCGCGAGCGTGCCCGAGGTATGTACGAGACGGTTGAGGATGTGCACGGCCGCCGCCTGCTGCTTATCGATGACGTTATCACCACGGGTGCGACGATGGCAGCGGCTTCGGCGGAACTCAAGCGCGCCGGCGCCGCAGCAGTCGATGGCCTTGCTATCGCACGTGTTTGGTAGGGGTGGTTCAGATGGCAATAAAGATCGGGCAGCGTGGCAAGCCTGCAAGCGAGCAGCTGGCTGCTTCCGTAATTCTGACGGGTGCCTCGGCGCTACGCATGATGCGCGCCGAGCGCCGACAAATGGGTTACATCAGCTGGAGGGACCTCGATCCCGATGAAGAGCGCCGCGCGCTGCGCACGTCGTCGCCCTCGACCGAGGACATCTATCTTCCCGATTTGGTGCGGATTGGGGCCGCAAGCGGCGAGGTGCAAGAAGATCTGTGCTTGCTGGTGGGATCTGCGGCGCAGCGCCGCCGCATCCCTGGCGTGAACTGGTCCGTGTGTTCCGGGTTGCCCGCCGGCTCGATTCTAGAGGTGGAACCGGGGGTGTACAGTCTATCTCCCGAGGCCCTTTGTGTTGCCATCGCGCGCGAGGTCGGCTGCATCCAGGCGTTTGCCCTGGCCCAGGAACTGTGCTCTAAGATTTCACTGAGCGACCGCGGGAAGTATCTGCCTCCCTACACCTCGCCTGTCGTGAACAAATTGGCAAAGGACAAAGACCAGCCGCCAGATGTCGGTTACTTTGAGGTCGAGTCCGTGCTGACACCCGATTGCCTGGTAGATTACCTCGCGGCATGCAAGGGGAATGTGGCCAAACAGCTGCTGCGCCTGTGTCCCTACCTGTCAGAAAATCTGCGCTCGCCCATGGAGTGCATCATGCTCGCTCTGTTTTCGCTTCCGTTTTCCTATGGCGGATTTGCCTGCGGTCCCTTTAAGACCGACTACAAGATCGAGTTCGATGACCGCGCGCAGGCAATCTCGGGGATGCCGCATGCAGTTTGCGATGCGTATCAGGAAGCAGCCCAGTTTGACCTGGAATACAACGGTGAGCTGGGCCATTCCTCCCGGAGGGGACGTATCCATGATGAAAAACGCAACACGGGCTTGATTACTATGGGAATCGAGGTCGCGACGGTCAATAACGAGATGCTCTGCGACATGGAGGCAATGGAGGCGCTCGCATGGCGCATGCACCAGCGTATGCGAAAGCGGTACCGGAATCGTGTCGATGCCCGCAGGAAAAAGCAAGAGGCGCTGCTTAACACGCTGCGGGCGTGTTTTGGGCTTAAACCCGCCTAACAATGCTCTGAAACAGGGGGTTGGATATATGCTCTGGCCAAAATATAGCAAATATGAGTACTGCTACAAATTCAGTAACAGCAAAATCAGGGATTTTGGGACTGGAAGATGGGGTAAATTAGAAAGCTATTAAACAAATGTGGAATATCCTGGCATCAATCTGACGTTATAGAGCGTGAAAACAGCTTGCAGAGCCAAAAACTCCTGCTACTAAATTGGTAACAGTACTCATATTTGCTATTTTTTGGCCACGGCGCCCTAAGACGGGTGTGTTGGGGCTTTCCATAGGGGAGCGACGGGCTCAATCAGAGCACGTGCGGCCCGTCCTGACCTGCGAAATCTGTACTCGCGATGCGAATAACGCCCCTAACCTTAAACTATAGCTTGAACTTAGCTATAATGCGCTTCGTTCCTACCAGGCTGTGGTTGCGGACGGACGAAATGCCCGTCCTAGTCCAAGACAGACGCGGTCAAAGGGATCCACGTAAGCGACCGCGTGCGCGCGGCGCGATCATGGCGCGTCCTAGATGTAAGCCGCACCGTCCGTTCTACTTTCTTTGGGGCAATACCGCCTCGCGGGCGAGCGGGTCAGTCGTGAAGGTGGCTGCGGCCTCCCGAGCAAACACCCCGGTGCGCAAGTGTGGGGTCAAATACCAGGTCAGCTGGTGGGAACAACCTGATATTCCGCGCAACGCACGGATCGTATACGACACAGAAGGCAGGGTAGTGGACATGGTGAGGGGCAGCTTGATGCACGCGGCTCGGTTAGGTGCTGGGACCGCGGCGGTCATTGCCGTATTGGGCTTGAGCGGATGCGCGTTCAATCCACTGTCCACGTTCACGACACCCACGATTGACCAGATCGAGCGCGAGACCGTTACCCCTACGGTGTCGGACGATGCCCTGGTCACTCCCGGCACCCTGACGGTTGCCCTCGATACCTCCGATGCCCCGCAGGCCATGCAGGGCACCGATGGTAACCTCACGGGCTACGCAGTTGACGCTGCCCGCGCCCTTGCAAGTCGCATGGGCCTTAAGGTCGCCTTCGTCGATGCGTCTTCTGCCGATTCCGCGCTTGGCGACAAAAAGGCCGACATCTTCATTGGCGACATCAATTCCACGGATGGTGATATCAGCACGCTTGGTACTTGCCTGTACGACGCTGCGGCAGTGTTCGGAAAGACGAGCGATGGCGAGTCGCTGAGCGTTTCCACCGAAACGCTTAACACCGCTACCCTGGGCGTTCAGACCTCCTCGGCCTCGCAGGAAGCGCTCGCCAAGCAGAGCATCACGGCCAACCAAAAGACCTTCTCCAACATCAACGAGTGCTTTGAGGCGCTCGAGTCCGGCGAGATCGACTACGTGATTTGCGACTCCACGGCCGGCGGCTACCTTGCGCGCCTGATGAGCCAGATCTCTTACGTCGGCGCGCTCGAGACGCCCTCGACGCTCGGCGTCGCGGGCCTCGCGGCCAACGATGAGCTATGCCGTGCCGTGAGCGATGCCCTCGACGGTATCACGGTCGATGGCACGCTCGAGGCGGTCCACTCCGTCTGGTACGGCACGATGCCCTATGACCTCACCACCAAGACGGTCTCGGGTGCTGACGTGCAGTCGACCGACACCGGATCCAGCGAGTCCACATCCTCCGATTCGAGCGGCGAGGGTGCATCCTCCGAGGATAAATCGTCC
>CAJMPF010000214.1 GCA_905215195.1 uncultured bacterium
TGTACTTGACGCACTCATACAGGCCGGCATAGCCCAGGCTGATGGTGGAGTATCCGCCCACGAGCAGCTTATCGATTGTCTCGCCCTTCTTCAGACGAGCGAGGGCGCCGTACTGC
Source organism: uncultured bacterium (assembly GCA_905215195.1). GTDB lineage: Bacteria > Actinomycetota > Coriobacteriia > Coriobacteriales > Coriobacteriaceae > Collinsella. The sequence goes on from CAJMPF010000214.1 coordinate 117, forward strand.
CACAGAATCGGTGCGGCGTCAGAAAGCGTACCCATCAGGCGCTCATGACGGCACAGCAGGGCACGGTGGCACAGCTCAAGGCGCTCATCGAAGATCTTCCAGAACTTGTCCATATCCTGATGCGAGCTCAGTGCGACATCAGGCAGGTTGATGGTCACGACGCCCTGGTTAAAGCGACCATAGTACTTGGGCTTGTTCGGGTCGTAGTTCAGCGCGTTGGCAACGTTGTTAAAACCGTTGCCCGAGCGGTCGGGCGTCAAGAAGCTGCGGCAGCCCATGCAGGTATAGCAATCGCCGTTGCCGGCGGTCTCGCCCTTCGACAGCTTGAGCTCGCGCATCTTCTTCTCAGAGATGTAGTCGGGCACCATGCGCTTGGCGGTGCACTTGGCAGCCAGCTGGGTCAGGTAGAAGTACGGGGAATCCTCGTGAACGTTATCGTCCTCGAGTACATAGATGAGCTTGGGGAATGCCGGGGTAATCCAAACGCCGGCCTCGTTCTTAACGCCCTCGTAGCGCTGGCGAAGCGTCTCCTCCACGATCATGGCAAGGTCGTGCTTCTCCTGAGGCGTACGGGCCTCGTTAAGATACATAAAGACCGTCACGAACGGCGCTTGGCCATTCGTGGTCATAAGGGTCACGACCTGATACTGAATCGTCTGGACGCCGCGACGGATCTCGTCACGCAGACGGTCCTCAACGACCTCACGGACCTTCTCGGCAGACGCAGAGACGCCAAGCTCCTCGAGCTCGCGGGCAACCTCGACACGAATCTTCTGGCGGCTCACCTCGACAAAGGGAGCCAGGTGGGTCAGCGAAATCGACTGACCGCCGTACTGGGAAGAGGCGACCTGGGCGATAATCTGCGTCGCGATATTGCAAGCAGTCGAGAAGCTGTGCGGCTTCTCGATCAGCGTGCCCGAGATAACGGTGCCGTTCTGGAGCATGTCCTCCAGGTTCACCAGGTCGCAGTTGTGCATGTGCTGAGCAAAGTAATCCGAATCGTGGAAGTGGATCAGGCCCTCATTATGGGCGTCCACGATCTCCTGGGGCAGCAGCACGCGCTGGGTCAGGTCCTTGGAAATCTCGCCGGCCATATAGTCGCGCTGAACGGAGTTGACGGTCGGGTTCTTGTTGGAGTTCTCCTGCTTGACCTCTTCGTTATTGCACTCAATCAGCGACAGGATCTTGTCATCGGTCGTGTTCTTCTGGCGCTTCAGGCTCTGAACATAGCGATAGATGATGTAGTGGCGGGCAACCTCGTAGCAGTCGAGACGCATGATCTCGTCCTCGACCAAATCCTGGATCTCCTCGACCGAAACGGTGTGGCCCGCGTTCTCGCATGCCTCGGCGACGTTTTGCGCCGCATAAACCACCTGGCGGTCGGTTAGACGAGAGCTCTCCTCGACCTCCAAGTTGGCGGCGCGGATGGCATTGACGATCTTATCGATGTCAAAGACAACCTCGGTGCCGCTGCGCTTGATGATCTTCATCCTCTTGCCTCTTTCGCGTCGTAGCCTCATTGCGCTTCAGAGCCAAACGATGCCCGGCAGGGCTTGCCCCTGTCTTGCGGCGCCGTCGCGCAATCTGTGTTCTCGATAAACCATAAGTCCTCATGCGGACAATCCTCGCGGCCGATCAAGCGGCTCAAAGGCGTGTCCAAATGGGACGAATAAGGTCTTCGTTCTCTGTCCGCCATCTATCATACGACAAAGACGCATCTATATCCTGTATTCTTTTTTTAGTTCAAACACAACATATAGTGTTTCAGCAGGTCAAAGCAATTAGTCATTTTGCAGACGCATTAAAAATGAGGGGTTCTTGGCAAGTCGGTAAAACGTTACCAACACGGCTACCTGCATGGCAGTTATAAAACCCCCTTAGTCAAGCCGCTGACAAATCCTACCAAAACCAAGCCGCTCACGCCAAAAGAATCCAAAAGATTGTGCTTGACCAACATGTTGCGGTCACGATCGGCCAGGACGTATGCAATCTGCCGGCACCTCTATGGGATGCGAAGACCATCGCGTACAGACCTTGGATCAATATTTGGTGGCTTATTTGGCGGCGTGCTTGGTGGCAAAACAAAACAGCCCAGAGGACATAGCCTCTGAGCTGCGAACATTTGGTGGGCGTTAGAAGATTTGAACTTCTGACCTCTTCCGTGTCAGGGAAGCGCTCTCCCCCTGAGCTAAACGCCCGATCAAGGGTGCGCAAGCGCGCAAGGGATAATATAACGGAGCCTGAACTCGGTGGCAAGAACATTTTTAAAAATCGCTTACATTGTGGAATTCGGGGGCTTTGTCGCATCCATTTCAAAAGAGCCTGCTGCCGCGATTTGGCTGTCGCATAATGCAAGGCCATTGCGGTATCGAGCTATGGAAAGACGCCTGCGGAATTGTCCTACCGATAAGCGGACAAGCCTCCAGCTGGTGCCTTCGCCGTGGTAAGGTAAGCCGAATTGTTTCCAGGCTGTTTCGGGGGAGTGGAATGAGCAAAGAGTGTGTCGAGCAGGTCGAAGGCGCAGGGGCTTCGGTGCCGATGACCGATATATCGAACATTGATGTGCCCGAGGGCACCGACGAGCTCAGCCGTAGCACCCGCCGCGCCTGGCGCGACCGCCTTAACGATGCGTCGTCGCGCAAGATGATCACGGGCGTCTTGGCTACGCTGGTGGGCGGTTCGTTTTGGGGCTTCTCGGGCACCAGCGCGAGCTTTCTGTTCGATACCTACCACGTCGACACCTTGTGGCTTATGAGCGTGCGTCAGATTCTCGCCGGTCTACTCTTTATGGCCGTGGTTGTTACGCGCGACCGCGAGCGCCTGATTAAGCTCTGGACCACACCCGCCGATCGCAAGCAGCTGCTGCTCTTTACCGCTTTTGGCCTGCTCTTTAACCAGTTTTGTTATCTTTCGGCCGTGCGCCTGACCAATGCCGGAACCGCGACGGTGCTCCAGTGCCTGCAGCTCGTTATCATCATGGGCTACACCTGCGTGATCGATCGCCGCATGCCGCGTACTCGCGAAGTCATCGGCATTGGCCTAGCTCTGGGTGGAACCTTTTTAATCGCCACCGGCGGCGACCCCACCAGCCTGAATATCTCGCCGCTTGGCCTGGCAGCAGGTCTTATGTGTGCGGTCAGCGCCGCGTGTATGGCGGTGATTCCCGCCAAGATCCTGCCCGAATACGGTAGCCCCATCGTCACGGGCTCGGCAATGCTCACGGCGGGCGTGGTCTCGTGCGTCTTCGTGCAGCCCTGGGCGCATATGCCGGCGCTCGACGCTGCCGGCATCGAGGCGCTCGCGGTGTTCGTGGTTATCGGCTCGTTTTTTGCTTACATGCTTTATATGCAGGGCGTTAAGGACATCGG
>CAJMPF010000215.1 GCA_905215195.1 uncultured bacterium
CGTGAATGCCCTTGATGGCGGCATGGCGGGCGGTGCGGGCGTCGTGCACGGCGTCGCGGGCCTCGGCGGCCGTTGCCTTGGCAGAGCGCAGCTTGGCTGCCAGGTCGGGATTGGTCTCGGCAACCGCGGCGATCGTGGGGCCGTCGAGCTCTTCTTGCGTGGGCTCGGCCAAAAAGTCGATGGCATACTGAGCGGCTACCATGGAGCCCTTGGCGAGCACGCTCTCGTCGATCTTATAGAAGCAGGAGTGCTGGGCATAGGTGGCGCCAATCTGGGGGTTGCGCGTGCCAACAAAGGCGAGCACGCCCGGTACGCGGCGCAGATACTCCGAGAAGTCCTCGCCCGAAAGCGTGCCGCGGTAATGGCCCTCGCCCGCGGGACCCAGGCACTTGAGCACAGCTTGGCGGCAGCGCTCGCTCGAGGCGGCATCGTTTTCGACCTTGTAGTTGGCGATGGTGTAGTCGGTGAGCTCGGCCTCGGCGCCCAGAGCAGCCGCGGTGTGCTCCACGATGCGGCGCATAAGCTCGGGCATCTCCTCATGCGTCTTGTCGCCATAGGTGCGCACCGTGCCGGCGAGGTACGCCGTGCCGGCGATAACGTTGCGCGCGGTGCCGCCATGCAGCTCGCCGACGGTGATGACGGCAGGTTCGTAGGGGCTAATCTCGCGCGAGACGATGGTCTGCAGGGCGTTGACGATTTCGGCGGCAACCATAACGGCGTCGTGGCCGCGCTGGGGCATGGCGCCATGGCACGAGGTGCCGCGGACGTCGATGCGGAACCAGTCGGTATTGGCCATGCGCGGGCCGGGCTCGCAGCTTACGGTGCCGGCGTCGACCTCGCTCCAGATGTGCGCGGCGTAGGCGCCGTCGACGCCGTCGAGTACGCCCGTGCCGATCATGAGCTTGGCGCCCTGGCCGTTTTCCTCGCTGGGCTGGAATACGATGCGAATCTCGCCGTGGATGTCATCGGTCATGTGGCGCAGGATTTGCAGCGTGCCGAGCATCATGGCGATATGGCAGTCGTGGCCGCAGGCATGCATGCAGCCCTCGTTGACGCTGGCGAACTCCTCGCCGGTCTGCTCGGTGACAGGCAGAGCGTCGATATCGGCGCGCAGCAGGATACGGCGGCGCGGCGTGCCGTCCTCGCGGTAGGCATCCGGCGCGGTACCGCGAAGCGTCGCCACCAGGCCCGTCTTGAGCGGACGCTCGTAGGGGATATTCATGGCGTCGAGCTGGTTGGCGATGTCGGAAGTCGTGCGCTCCTCGGCAAGGCTCAGCTCCGGGTGCTTATGGAAGTGCCGGCGCTGCTTGATGATGTAGGGTTCAAACTCGGCGGCGATATCCTGGATGGCCGCGGTGACGTCGTCTGCCGCGCGAACTTCGGTTGCCGCCATAATTTGCTGTGCCTTGGTCTTCGTCATGGTCGATTTGCTCCTTGTTGGCTCGATCGCAAAATCGTACAGGCTTTCTCCAGTATGCCACCTGCCGCTAGGGCTGGTAAAGTTGCCGTTTGCCGCTTGGGGTTTTGTAACAAGAGCGGGGGAGTACACTCGGGGGTGTTGAATTTCCTGCCAGAGATGGGGACGCCCATGCAACATATCGATCGGATTATCTGCTCCAAGAACGTTTTTACCGCGCAAGACGGCATCGATGCCGCCCGCGAGCTGGCGATTGCCATTGCAGGCGATCGCATCGTCGCGGTCGGCGCGCCCGATGACGTGATTGCCGCCGCACCTGTCGCCACGCCGGTGGTCGACTACGGCGAGCAATTCATCTGCCCCGGTTTCCATGACGCCCACCTGCACTTCTTCCATACCTCGGTCGGTTCCTCGCCGTACATGCTCATGGATATGGGCACGTCAGAGGCGGCACTGGTGCAACATGCGCTCGAGTTTTCCCAGGGCCTGCCCAATGACGCCTGGGTCGTGACCCAGGGCTGGCGCGATTACCGCTGGGATCCGCCCGAGCACCCTACCAAGGCTTCCCTCGACGCCGCCTTCCCCGATCGCCCCTGTGTTATGTATTCGGGCGATGGGCATACCCTGTGGCTCAACAGCCGCGCACTCGATGCCCTCGGCGTGACGCGCGACAGCGAGCCTCCGGCGGGTGGCAGCTACGACAAAGACTCAAACGGTGAGCTTACGGGTATTGCCCACGAGGCAGCTGCTATGCAGTTACTGCCGCGCTGCCTGGAGTGGCTGGGCGAGGATCGCATCGCGAGCGCTTACGCCGACCAGATGAAGCGTATGGCCGAGCAAGGCATCACCTCAATCTGCGATATGTCGCTCATGCCCATGCCGGGCTGTGACTTTATTCGCGACGACGTTTACGACAAGCTGCAGGCATCCGGCAAACTGGGCATCCGCGCGCATCTGTTCCCCACGCTGCTGGATGACCAATCGCGCTTGGAGGAACTCCAGACCCGCTACGCGAACAACGCGCTGCTCTCGGCGCCAGGCTTTAAACAGTTCTTCGACGGCGTGTCGAGCGAGCATACCGCATACCTCACCGATCCCTATACCAACCCGCGCTTCCCGGGCGACCAGGGTCGTCTGACGGTTCCCGTCGAGCGCATGCGCAAGCTGGTTCTGGCGGCAGCCGAGCGTGGGCACACCGTGCGCATCCACGTTATCGGCGACGGCGCCATTCATGCTGCGCTCGATATCTTTGAGGAGGCGGCAGAGCTCTACGGTCTGCCCCCGCACGGTCATAACACGCTCGAGCATCTGGAGAATTTGCTGCCCGGTGACATCGATCGTCTGCGCAAGCTCAATGTCATTGCCTCGAGCCAGCCTTGCCACATCACGCTCGACCCGGGTGGCCCGGAGCGCGACCTGGGCCTGGAGCGCAGCCGCATCATGTGGCCGTTTGCGACCTATAAGCAGCGCGGCATCCGCCAAGCCTTCGGCACCGATAGCCCCATCACAGCCGTTACCAGCATGAACGTGCTCTACACGGCTATCACGCGCCAAGACCCCAAAAGCCACTGGCCCGAGGGCGGCTGGTTGCCGAGCGAGCGCATCGATGCGGCAACAGCCTTGCGCAACTACACCCTGGGCAGCGCTTACGCGGCAGGTGACGAGCGAAACCTCGGCAGCCTGGAGCCCGGCAAATACGCCGACCTGGTAGTCCTGGACCAAAACCCGCTCACCATCGACCCCCAAGAACTTCAAGCCACCAAAGTCCAAGCCACCTACCTGGCAGGCAACTTGATTTACGAGCGCTAACCCCACATCCCACCCCTCAGTTGCGGTGAAATACGGACTAAATAACACCTCAACAGCCAAAAACAGTCCATATTCCACCGCAACTTAAGGGGCACGTTTCAGCAACGTGCCCCTTTCTTGTTCGCACCATCTGCATCGCCATTTTGCTGCACTGACTTTTCTGAATGCCGGGCCCTAGTTAGTCAACCTGGCTCCCAGGGCGGACCGGAGGGCATGAAGTTTGTCGCGAGTTCCGCACGCAAAGGAAAG
>CAJMPF010000216.1 GCA_905215195.1 uncultured bacterium
AGCCACTCGACGTCGAGCTCTACGGGCTCATCTACGCCGGCGCGCAGAAAAACGCCGGCGCCGCGGGTGTGACCGTGGTCATCGTGCGCGACGACCTCATCGCAGATGGCCCCGCCTTTGCGCAGACGCCGCAGTACATGGACCTCAAGACCCAGGCCGCCAAGGGCTCCATGCTCAACACGCCCAACACCTTTGGTATCTACGTATGCGGCAAGGTGTTCCGTTGGGTTGAGAAAACCGGCGGACTTGCCGCCATGGCCGAGCGCAACTGGGCCAAGGCCAATCTGCTCTATGACCTGCTCGAGCACAGCGAGCTGTTCCATAGCACTACGCAGGCCGACAGCCGCTCCATCGCCAACGTCACCTTCCGCACCGGCGACGCCGAACTCGACGCGGCCTTTGTCGCAGGCGCGGCCGGGCACCAGATTCAAAACGTCAAGGGCCATCGTCTGGTAGGCGGCATGCGCGCCAGCGTCTACAACGCCGTAACCATGGAAGACGTGCAGGCACTGGCCTCGTACATGAAGGACTTCGAAGCGCAGCATAGTTTGAGCCCGCGATCTAACTAGCCCGCAACGCGCGGGCCGACCAGCCATCTCAAACCACCCTGTTTAGATCAAAACCTGCTAAGGAGTTTTTCTATGCGTAAGATTAAGACCATCGACGACATCGCCAAGGACGGCAAAGTCGAGTTTGGCGAGGGCTACGAATTTGTGAGCACCACCGAAGAAGCCGACGCCATCCTGATGCGCTCGACCGACCTGCACGGCTACGAGCTGCCCGAGGGCATCCGCGCCATCGCCCGCTGCGGCGCCGGCGTCAACAACATCCCCATCGAGGAGTACGCCAAGAAGGGCGTCGTCGTCTTTAACTCCCCCGGCGCCAACAGCAACGCCGTCAAGGAGCTCGTCCTGGGCATGCTGGTACTTTCGAGCCGCGGCGTGGTGCAGTCGATGAACTGGGTGCGCGACAACGCCGACGATCCCGAGATCCAGGTCGATGCCGAGAAAGCCAAGAAGGCTTTTGTGGGCCGCGAGCTCAAGGGCAAGCGCATCGGCGTCATCGGCCTAGGCAACGTAGGCTCCAAGGTCGCCAATGCCTGCGTCGACCTGGGTATGGACGTCTACGGCTACGACCCGTTCATTTCCGTCGAGCACGCGTGGGTGCTGAGCCGCGAGGTGCAGCGCGTGGGCACGCTCGAGGACCTCTGCCGCGGCTGCGACTACCTCACCGTGCACGTGCCCAGCAAGGCCGACACCATCGGCATGATCAGCACCGAGCAGATTAACCTGCTGGCACCCGACGCTGTGCTCATCAACTACGCACGCGAGACCATCATTGACGAGGACGCCGTCGGCGACGCCCTGCGTGCAGGCAAGCTCAGCTGGTTTAGCTGCGACTTCGCCACGCCCAAGACCGTCAAGATGCCCAATACGTTTATCACCACGCACTCGGGCGCCGGCACAGGCGAGGCCGAGGCCAACTGCGCCGACATGGCCATCAGCGAGCTCAAGGATTACCTGGAGAACGGCAACATCGCACACAGCGTCAACTACCCCGCCTGCAGCATGGGCAAGGCGCGTGCCGCAAGCCGCATCGCCTGCCTGCACGCCAACGTGCCCAACATGATCGGCCAGATCACGGCAATCCTGGCCAAGGACAACGCCAACGTGCAGCGTATGACCAACGAGTCTGCCGGCGAGAACGCCTACACCATGTTCGACACCGATGAGCACCTGGATAGCAGCACCATCGAGGCGCTCAAGCAGATTCCGTCGATGTATCGCGTGCGCGTAATCAAATAGCGCCGGCTGATATGACGGGCAGTTCCCCATGTGGCCTGCCCGTCACTGACATTGAATGCCCGCGGGGGCGCCTTTCGCACGAGAGGCGCCCCCGTTTTTGTGAGCACTCCATTAAATGCACTGAGCCGCTTCTTGGCATACAATCTGTATGTTGACCTAACTATCTGTGAGGTGCCTATGGTTGATACAGATTTTGCTTGGCGGTTTACGCAAGGACTCGTGCGGATCGACAGTTCCGACCCAGGTGCGTATGAGGGCGAGATTGAACGCTATATCAAAGCGTTGGTTGAGGCTCAATTGGAGCGGTTGAGCCATCCGGTGCTCCATGCCGTGCAGGTTGAGGAACTCGAGGTGCTGACCGGACGCCGCAATCTCATGGTCACCGTGCCCGGTTTGAGCGACGAGCCACGGCTCGTCTACATCTGCCACATGGATACAGTCACCTTGGGCGACGGCTGGGACGCGGACATTACGCCGCTCGGGGCGGTCGTGCGCGACGGCAAGCTCTACGGCCGCGGTGCCTGCGATATGAAGGGTGGCCTGGCCTGTGCCATTGCCGCACTGGTCCATACGCTCGAGCGCGTGGCGGCGGATGGCGCGCTGCCCCGCCGCGGCTTTTCGCTCATCTGCTCGGTCGACGAAGAAGATTTTATGCGCGGCTCAGAGGCCGCGATCGATGCTGGCTGGGTCGGCCCGCGTGAATGGGGACTGGACACCGAGCCCACCGACGGACAGATCCAAGTGGCGCACAAGGGGCGTACGTGGTTCGAGATTGAAATGGCTGGCGTGACGGCGCATGCGAGCCAGCCGTGGAAGGGCGCGGATGCCGTCGCCGCCATGGCCGAGGTCGTGTGTTCGCTCCGTCGCGCGTTTGTGGCGCTGCCAGCGCACGATGAGCTGGGGTCTTCGACCATCACGTTTGGCCAAATCGAGGGCGGATATCGCCCCTATGTCGTGCCCGACCGCGCCAAGGTCTGGGTCGATATGCGCCTGACTCCGCCGACTGATACGGCCGTCGCGAAGCGCATGGTAGAGCAGGCCATCGCCAGCGCCGAAGCCGCCGTTCCCGGTTGCCACGGCAGCTACGTCGTGACGGGCGACCGCCCCGCCATCGAGCGCGACCCAGGCTCTCCCCTCCTAGCTGCGCTCAAGCGTGTCGCCGATGACGTGACGGACGCGGACACGACCGTCGACTTCTTTACCGGCTACACCGACACCGCCGTCATTGCCGGCAAGACAGGTAACCGCAATTGCATGAGCTACGGTCCCGGGTCGCTCGCGCTCGCGCACAAGCCCAACGAATATGTGCCCCACGCCGATATCGTTCGTTGTCAGCAGGTGCTAATCGCGCTCGCCGATAACGTGCTCTGGGACGCGAGCGGCCAAGTTGGGGCATAATAAGCCGCGAACAAACCGACTCGTGCGTTAGGACCGCCCATGAAAGCACTTCCGTTTCCCTGCATCCGCCCGGCTCAGGACCGCGTGCTCGAGGCGCTGCCTGCAATGGGCAGCATCCTGAGCGGCAACGATGCTCTGCGCGGAGCCATTGCCGATGGCCTGATGCTCAAGGACCCGGGTGCGGCGTATTACGTGTACGAATGCTCGGGGGAGCCGGGGCGCGTGACGGGCGTTGTGGCGATCTGCCCGGTTGGTGCGCTGGCGGGCG
>CAJMPF010000217.1 GCA_905215195.1 uncultured bacterium
TGCCGCTGCGCCTGCGCTATGAGGCGCCGGTGGTCCGCGAGTGTCAGCGCAATGCCGGCGGCTCGCGTCAGTTTACGCAACTGGGTTTTGAGCTTATCGGCGCGGGCGATACCGCGGGCGATGTCGAGATTGTCTCGCTCGTGTCCGAGGCCGTGCGCAAGTTGGCGCTGCCCGATGCGCGCATTATCGCAGGTAGCGTGCGTCCGTTTAAGGAGCTGCTTGCGGCGTGCGAGGATCGCGAGCTGGCTGCCGAGGCCCTGCGCTGCGTGCACGCCAACGACTTTGTGGGCCTCGATGCCCGTGTGGCGGCAAGTGCCGAGTCCGAGGCCGTCAAGGCCGCCATTAGCGAGTTGCCGCGTCTGCACGGTGGTGCCGAGGTGCTCGACCGCGTGGACGCGCTGCTGGAGGCCGCCGGTATCGTCGTGCCGCTGACGCACGAGCTGCGTGCCCTGGTCGAGGGCCTGGCACCCGAGGACGCCCAGGTGCTGTCGTTCGACTTCTCCATCATGAACTCTTTCGATTACTACACGGGTCTGGTCTTTAAGGCCTATGCCGGCGGCCTGCCCGATCCGGTCGGTTCGGGCGGACGCTACGACTCCATCTTTACCGGCGCATTTGGCGACGGCATCGAGGTACCGGCGGCGGGCTTTGCCTTTTCGCTCGAGCGTCTGGAGGCCGCGCGCACCTCGGCCGAGGACGCCGCTTCCGACGGCGATCACGCCGTGGGTCGCGGCGCCGAGGGTCCGCTGCGCATCGCCGTGCCCAAGGGCTCGCTTAAGGCCGACACGCTCGACGTGCTCGAGGCCGCGGGCTTGGACGTCTCTGAGCTGCGTGACCCCGGCCGTCACCTGATTGTGCGCGGTCGCGACACGCGTGCCGGCGAGGGCACGGTCGGCGATATCGAGTTTGTCATCGTGCGCCCCAGCGATGCGCCCGCCTTTGTGGGCTGCGGTGGTGCCGATTGCGGCATCTGCGGCTGGGACTCGCTCATCGAGGCAGACCTCAACTTGCTGCAGCTGGTCGACCTGGGCTATGGCCTGTGCACCTTTATCGAGGCGGAGCCCGCGTGGCGCGCCGGCCAGGCCGAGCGCAACTATGCCCGTCGCGGGTCGCTTCGCGTGGCCACCAAGTACCCGCGCATCGCGAGTGCCTGGTATGCCGAGCGCGGCGTGAACGCCGACATCGTTTCGCTTCACGGTAACATCGAGCTGGGTCCCATCGTCGGCATGACCGATCGCATCGTGGATATTACCGCCACGGGCGCCACGCTGCGCGACAACGACTTGGTCATCACCGGCCGCATTATGGACTGCACGGCCCGCTTCTTCGTCAACCCGGGTGCCGCGCGCCTCGATCCGCGCGTTCGCAACCTGGCCGATCGCTTGGCAGCCGCCGTGAAGGACAAGCATTTTGAGCCCGTTGCGGGCTCGGCACAATAGCGCGAGCGTGCACGGGCGCCCCCATATCCGGGCTGCGGGCCGATTGGCGCCGCCGCCCGGCCTCTCGTTTTTCGAACACAACCTCGACCGATAGGGGATACCGATATGAAGACCATCAAGCTTGCTCCCGGTGAGCGCCTCGTTACCAACCAGCTCAACCGCAAGGGCGTGCTGCCGCAAAACATCGTCGACGCCGCCCGCGATATCGTGGCCAACGTGCGTGCCAACGGCGATGCCGCGGTGCGCGATTACTGTCAGCGTTTTGACGGTGTCGAGCTGCAGAGCTTCCGCTTGCCGCAGGAGCAGATCGATGCCGCGCTCGAAGGCCTCGATCCCGCTTTTGTCGCTGCGCTCGAGAAGGCTGCACGCCAGATTCGTGAGTTCCACCAGCGCGAGGTCGAGCAGAGCTGGTTTACCACGCGCCCGGACGGCACGATACTCGGCGTTAAGGTGACCCCGCTCGCGGCGGCTGGCATCTATGTGCCGGGCGGTCGCGCGCAGTATCCCTCCACGGTGCTCATGAACGCCATTCCCGCCAAGGTCGCCGGCGTCAAGCGCGTGGTTATGGTGACCCCGCCGCAAAAAGACGGCCTGATCAGCCCCTACACGCTCGCCGCGGCAAAGCTCGGCGGCGTGGACGAGATCTATATGGTGGGCGGCGCTCAGGCCGTGGCCGCGCTGGCGTACGGCACCGAGACTATTCCGCGCGTCGACAAGATCACCGGCCCGGGCAACGCCTTTGTCGCTGCGGCCAAGCAGATTGTCTCGGGCGACGTGGGTATCGACATGGTCGCTGGCCCCTCCGAAGTCTGCGTGCTGGCCGATGCCACGGCCAAGCCCATGGTGGTCGCGGCCGACCTGATGGCCCAGGCCGAGCACGATCCGCTGGCAGCCTGCTATCTGGTGACCTGCGACGAGCAGTTTGCGCGCGAGGTCGAGGCAGGCATCGATATCCTGGTGGCGCAGTCGCCGCGTGCCGAGATCACGCGTGCTTCGCTCGACAATGAGGGCACCATCGTGGTGGCCGCCGACATGGCTGCCGCCGTCGAGGCGGTGAATACCGTGGCGCCCGAGCACTTGGAGCTGCACTGCAAGGACGCGATGGGCCTGCTCGGCGGCATTCGCAACGCCGGCGCCATCTTTGTGGGCGCTTGGAGCTCCGAGCCGCTCGGCGATTATGTTGCCGGTCCCAACCACACGCTGCCAACCGGCGGCACGGCCATGTTCTCCAACCCGCTTTCGGTCGAAGAGTTCGTCAAGCGCTCGAGTGTCATTTGCTATACACCCGAGGGCCTGCTCTCCGATGCTCCTGCCACGCAGCGCCTCGCCGAGGCCGAGGGTCTGTGGGCACACGCGCTTTCCGCCGCGCTGCGCCGCCGCGTGTTGGAGCAGGGCGAGGATGCCGTGAGCGCCGAGTCGCTCGCCGCGGCCGACCTGACCAAGGTTGCCTGGCCGGGCGACGCCGTGGCGACGGTTGCCGAGGGCGTGGACCTGGCGGCTGCAAGCGCTGATGGCGCCGGCGCGACTGGCAAGGAGGCCTAATATGTCCGAACTCACGCCGCGCATGAAGGAGCTCGTCCAGCCCTACTTGGCCGGCATTGAGCCCTACGATCCCAACTTTACGCCCACGCGCATCAACCTTTCGGCCAACGAGAACACCTATCCCGTGCCGGCCGGCGTGCGTGAGGCGGTCGACGCCGCCCTGGCTGCCACGCCGCTCAACCGCTACCCCGATCCCATGTCCAACGACCTGCGCGACGAGCTTGCTGCCTGGCATGGCGTGACGCGCGAGAACATCTGCGTGGGCAACGGCGGCGACGAGTTGCTCTATAACTATCTGCTGGCGTTTGGCGGCGCGGGGCGGACCCTGCTCAACTGCCCGCCGTGTTTTAGCGAGTATGCCTTCTTTGCATCTCTGTGCCAGACCGAGGTGCGCGACGTGTGGCGCGATCCCGCGACCTTTGAGCTCGACCAAGCTGCTGTGCTCGCGGCCGCGCCCGAGTGCAACCTGG
>CAJMPF010000218.1 GCA_905215195.1 uncultured bacterium
ATTGCCGCGAACTCGTCGTCGAGCCACACCCAGCCTTGATCAAAGTTGAGCCATGGGCCGCCCGGCTTGGTGGGGCCGGGGCGCTCCTGGTTCATGCAGTAGGCAATCGAGGCGTCTTGAGCTTCATACTTGCCGATGAAGAAGGGCCCACAATCATCGCTAATAGTGCGGAAGCCGAGCTGGTCGTAGCCATCGACGGCAAATGCGGCTCCCGGTGCCAGGCAGCCGAAAAGCAGGAAGAGGAGCAGGAGCAGCGGACCTGTTGCGATTGCGCTGTGGACAGAGTGCGTGGGTGCGTTGGACATGGCTGCTCCTTATCCCTCGTGCGCCGCACGGGGAGGCCGCGGCGCGTAGGATGAGGCTATCCCCAAGGTTCATGCGGGTAAGTACCAAAGGCTGACCAAAAGCTTGCCCAATTCCTGACAAATTGAGCTCAAATATAACAATCAAGCAAAAGTGCAGGTAGAAGATAGGGAGAACAGGAAGTCAAAGGTCCTCGTCTCCACAATTGACGTGATTTTCAAACGAATCTCCACAGCTAAAACAAGCATCGTCACCCTTGTATCGAACAAGACAACCGCGTTATACTATCCTCCACATATGCGGGCATCGCCAAGTGGTAAGGCATCAGCTTCCCAAGCTGACACTCGCGGGTTCGAGTCCCGTTGCCCGCTCCAGTAAAAAGCACAAGCACGGCAGCGTTACGTTGCCGTGCTTTTTACTATCAAGCGCCGGGACTCGAACCCGCCAGGGTGCGAGCGTTAAGCAAACGCGAAGCGTTTGTAGCGAGCAGGCGAAGGCGCCGACAGGCGCCTGAAGCCGGTGCGGTTTTGCGAAGCAAATACGCGGACGTCCCGTTGCCCGCTCCATGGAGCAAGGAAGATTTCGGGAATGGTAGATTCAGCCCGCTTTGCTCCCACACTTCCCCGGATCTCGGTATGCCACTGAAGCCGGTGCGGTTTTGCGAAGCAAATGCGCAGACGTCCCGTTGCCCGCTCCAATTCCAAAATGTTAGGTTAATGCCTGCTGCCCATACTTGCACCTGCGCACGGTACAATGGTTGGGTTACGACCAACGTGCCAATAACCAAAAAGGAGCCGCTATGATCGATCGCTATACCCGCCCGGAGATGGGACACATCTTCTCCCTCGAGAACAAGTACGCCATTTGGCAGGAAATCGAGGTTCTGGCCTGCGAGGCCCAGGCGGAGCTCGGCAAGATCGGTATTTCCAAAGACGAGGCCCAGTGGATCCGCGACCATGCCAACTTTGAGAAGGCGAAGGTCGATGAGATCGAGGAAGTCACGCGCCACGACGTCATTGCCTTCCTGACCAACATGAAGGAATACATCGATGCCGATGTTCCCGAGGGCGACCCCAAACCCAGCCGCTGGGTTCACTATGGCATGACCAGCTCCGATCTGGGCGACACGGCCCTGTGCTACCAGCTCACCCAGGCCTGCGACCTGATCATCGAGGACGTCAAAAAACTCGGCGAGATCTGCAAGCGTCGCGCCTTTGAGGAGCGCAACACGCTCTGCGCCGGCCGTACTCATGGTATCCATGCCGAGCCGATGACCTTCGGCATGAAGTTTGGCTCTTGGGCCTGGGAGCTCAAGCGCGATCTGGACCGTCTTGAGGATGCCCGCAAGAACGTTGCCTTTGGTGCCATCTCGGGCGCTGTCGGCACGTACAGCTCCATCGAGCCGTTCGTCGAGGAGTATGTCTGCGAGCACCTGGGCCTGGTTCACGACCCGCTGTCCACGCAGGTTATCAGCCGCGACCATCACGCCTATCTCGCCGGCGTTCTCGCCACCACCGCAGCCACCTGCGAGCGCATCGCTACCGAGGTCCGCAATCTGCAGAAGACTGATACGCTCGAGGCCGAGGAGCCGTTCCGTAAGGGCCAAAAGGGCAGCTCAGCCATGCCGCACAAGCGCAACCCCATCACCATGGAGAAAGTCTGCGGTCTGTCGCGCGTCGTGAAGTCCAACGCCCAGGTTGCCTTCGATAACGTCGCCCTGTGGCACGAGCGTGACATTTCGCACTCCTCTGCCGAGCGCGTCGCCCAGGCCGATAGCTTCATCGCCCTCGACCACATGTTCCAGTGCCTCATCCGCGTTATCGACGGCCTGCAGCTGTATCCCGCCCGCATGATGGCCAACCTCAATAAGACCCGCGGCCTCATCTTCTCTTCCAAGGTACTGCTCGCCCTCGTCGACACGGGCATCACCCGCGAGGACGCGTACGCCATTGTGCAGGAGAACGCTATGGCAACCTGGCACGAGGTACAGGATTGTGTCTCCGGCCCCACCTTTAAGGAGCGTCTCGAGGCTGACCCGCGCTGCACCGTCAGTCAGGAGAAGCTCGACGAGATCTTTGATCCGTGGGACTTCCTCACCCGTATCGACACGGTCTTCGATCGCCTGGAGCAGGTGAGCTTCGAGTAGGGTTAACCTAATTCGGCCGTTTGCGGATGCATTCCAACCTTTGGCGCCTTGCCCATCTTGGGTGAGGCGCTTTTTTATCGCCGCATCAGCCCCGGGTATACAATGAAATCCGACTGCTGTTTCGATGAAGGGAGGCTTGTGCCCGGACGTATCAAGCGAGCCGCCATCGTCTCGTTTGCGCTCATGCTCCTTGTTGCCGCCTGTGTGGCCGCCCTGACGTATACCGTTCGAAGCAGTTCTTCCTCCTCGAATGAAGCCGACAAAGATCTCCCGGTACTCAAAATCGGCGTTACGGATAACGACCCCTATGTGTATGTCGATACCACGGGTGATTACGCCGGTATCGATATCGACATCGCCCGCGAGGCGTGTGAGCGTGCGGGGCTCAAGCCACAGTTTGTCGATATTGACTGGAACGATCGCGACCGGCTGCTCGAAAACGGTGATATCGATTGCCTGTGGTGTGATTATTCTCCCTGTTATCGCGAGGATAAGTATTACTGGACCGAGCCGTATCTAACCGTGACGGTCTCGGTTGCCGCCAAGAAAACGAGTGGCATCAAGTCCTTGGCGCATCTCGATGGAAGCAAGACCATCGCGGTAATTGCGGGCTCGGTGAGTGAACGCCGATTGCTCGCAGGGGATCTGGAAATCTCGCCGAACGTGCAAATCAAATCGTATGGTTCTGCCGAACTCTGCAAAGCCGCCCTCGCCAAAGGGTATGTCGACTGTTGGATGGCGGACGTTCAGCCGCTTGACCGACTTGTCGCCCGGTATCCCGGCCTTTACCGCGTGTTCGCTGACAACGTTATGACGGTTGATCTGGGCGTCGCGTTTGATGACGGCTATGAAGGACCGATCGTAAAGGATCTCAATACCGCATTGTTTGCCATGGACCGAGATGGCACGATTGACCGTATTGTGGGCA
>CAJMPF010000219.1 GCA_905215195.1 uncultured bacterium
CAATCTCGAGCTCGGTGATGACGCCGATTGTGCCACACGCGCCGATAAACAGATCGATGGCATCCATATCGTCAGCAACGAAATAGCCCGAAGCATTTTTGGTCTTGGGCATGGTGTAGTCGGGAAGGTCGAGCTCGAGTGCACGGCCCGCTGCCGTCACGAGCGACAGGTGGCGGCCCTGGACAAAAGCCTCGCCGCGCTGAAGCTCAAGCAAATCGCCATCAGCCAGCGCGATGTGGAGTCCCGTGATATGTGGGCGCATGGGGCCGTAGGCGTAGCTGCGGGCACCGGAGGCGTTACATGCCGCCATGCCGCCCAGACAGGCAGACGCCTCGGTGGGATCGGTGGGAAAAAACTGCTCGGGGGCCTCTTGGAACTCCTCGTAGGCCTCAAGCGATGCCTGGTCCCAACCAGCAGTCGGCAGCACCTTCTTACTCAGCTGCTTGCGCAGCTCCGAGAGCACAACGCCCGGCTCCACGCGCAGCAGAAATTGGCCTTGTTCATCGCGGCGAAGGCCCAAGTAGCGATTCATACGGGAAGTATTGAGGATATGCCCGCCGTGGGGCACGGCACCGGCGGCAAGGCCGGTTCGGGCGCCCTGAACCGTTACCGGGACACGCTCGGCATGGAGCTTTTCCAAAATGGCACGGACCTCGTCTTCCGTTGTCGGAAACGAGATGCTCGAGGCCTCGCCCGATGCGCGAGACTCGTCGCGACCATACTCTTCGAACTCGTCGGTGAAGGGTTTGATGGTTGCAGACACGCGAACTCCCCCTTTAGCTAACTACAGTGTTTGCAGGGAGATGTTACCGCATCGTTTCGTCGACGTGTTCGAGACCGTCTCCATAATTGGCGATTTTTACGTTCGTGCAATTCGGCGAGCGGCTTGATTTCCTCGGCAGACGATGCTTTTGACACATATGGCCCCGCCGTCGCCGACCGCGCGATTGTCGCTTGAAAAAAGTTGGAGTATTTTTTGCCGCCTTTTACCTGCGGAGACACCAATCCGTCAAGCATTTGGTCAGCAATTGGTCAAGTAGTGGCTGATACCGTCGGCATCGACAGCCAAAACCGACAGAAGTTTTGGCCCCAGAAGCAGGGAGGTTCCCATGGCATATTACTGGCCCCAGTACGGCATCGCCATCGAAGTCGACGACGATCCCCATCTCCTGCCTTTCGACGAAGAGGCATTCCCCGATACGACGGTCTACCACGTTACCACCGATGTGATCTGCGACCCCGAGTCGTTCTCGGCGCTCGCCCACCGCATCGCGCATATCCACGACATCGAGCTCCCTCCCGACTTCGACGAGCTTGTCTACTCACGCCGCCTGATGCTTCACATGCTCTTTGGAGCGAACCCGTCCACCTTTGCGCGCATCTATACCGCCAAGGATGCCGCATGAGCGCGAAGAAGCCACCCCACTTTGCAGGCCTGGGTCGTCGCAAGAAGCTCATCGTTGCCTGCTTGGCCATCGTCTGTGCCCTTGTCGCCGTAGGACTATACGCTTGGCAGTCGCAGCCCGTACCCGAGGCGGGCGCTTCGGTTACGACGGCCGAGGGCAAAACGCGTCAGGAAATCCAAGATGAGCTCGACGCCATCGTCCGCGACAACATGATGACGATTTCGGTCGCACCGGTCGCTCAGCTGCAGGAGGACGGCAAGCTGCGCGTCAACGTGCAAAACGTCCAAGACAATATATTTCCCCAGCGATTCCGCGTCATCCAAAACGACGAGACCATGTACGAATCCGGTGTGGTCGAGACCGGCAAGACAATCGAAACGTGCCCCGCCGGCGACATCAAAGAAGGCGAGGCGTACATCGAGATCCAGGCACTCGATGCCAAGACCCTCGACAGCCACGGCAATCCGACACGTGTCAAGGTGCGGGTTGAGCAAGCCGAGAACTAGCTTTTCCGGCCGACGCGGCACCGCACGCAATTCACCAGCATTCGTCCAATCATCGCGGGGACGGCCCGCGGCGAATAGAAAGGAACGACCATGGACATCACCAGGAACATGAACGGAGCCAGAGCGCTCGCCGTGGGCGCAGGGCTCGCGCTCGCGCTCGCAATGGGCGCCGCCCCGACGCCGGCTATGGCAGCCGGGCGCGTTGGAACCACGAAGGTAATGGTCAGGACCGAGATCGACAACGTTGAGTTCAAAGTTCCGACGGTTATTCCCTTCGTCGCCAAGGCCGACGGCACGCTTCAGGGCCCCTCAGAAGACGCGACCACCATCGACAATCATTCGGCCTACGGCATCCATGTCACCAACATGAAGATCGACGCCATGAACACCTGGACCATTGCCGCCGACGCCAAGGCCGGAACCGCGCAGAACTCCATCGACTTTAAGGTCGGCCCCGACGGCGCACTCCAGAACGCCAGTGCCGCAACGCAGGGGACAGGCCTCGATCTTTCCAAGAATGCAACCTTCGACATGGGCTACCAGGGCATTGCCGGCGGCACGGACAAAATCAAGCTCAAGACAAGCGGAAACGTCGCCCGCGTCACGCGCGACATCTTCCGAGTAACCGGCGGAGGCGATCAGGTTGCGACGATCACCTGGACGGTCGAGCCCGGTGCGCACACGGCATAAGGCCGTCGCCCTGGCCGCCGCCGTCAGCATCCTAGCGTTTGGGCCAGCCATGGCCTTTGCCCAGCAAGAACAGGCGCAGGCCGCCACGCAAGTGACGGTCGACCTCTCGGGGCTCGACCGCGGCGACCGCGAGGAACCGTTGGCGCAGACAGGCGACAGACGATGGCTCTTGGCAGCGGGCGCCACAGCAGCAGGCGCGGGAACCGCCGGCCTCGGTCTGCACATCAAACGCAGCCAGAAACAAAACATGGACAGGCCGCACTAAATTAGCTAAGGAGACCCCATGGCATCGAAGAACCTTTTGCCCGTCGTCGCACTCTGCGGCGCGCTCGCAACCGGAACGCCTGTCGCCGCTTGGGCGACTCCCGTCATGGCAGACTCCTTACCAGCAGCCCTAAGTTCCGCCCCAAATCCGTCGAGCGCCATTGCGTGCGAGCGTTTTTCGATCGCACAGGCCGTGATCTCAACCTCGGGATGCCTTCGTCGTAATACGGACGGCTCGATAGTCGTGGATATCAAGCGTTCGAACAAGGCAAACGGCTCCCAGGCGGGGTTCGCCGTCTGCACGTGGCGTTCGGTTGTGCTCGATGCGGATGGCGATCTATGCAATTTAGAGCTGCGCATCGACATCGCTTCGGTCGATGACTCGGCGAACGGAGCGAAGGTCGCCTTCGACGGTACGTTTTTCGAGAAAGGAGGCGGTATATGTCTGGGCTGCGCCGCCGCGAATGCAGACGATGCGCAGCCCACCCTCTCATTCACGGCGTCGT
>CAJMPF010000220.1 GCA_905215195.1 uncultured bacterium
CCGCGCCCGGTCCACTCCGCGCTCGACCTGTCCAGGCTCGAGTCGGCCGGCTTCCACATGCCCGACTGGGAGGAAGAGCTGGGGGAGTACCTCAAGACGCTCTAGCCGCTATTAACTTTTCGAGAGTAAAAGCCGCCGCTTGTTAACGGCGGCTTTTCTTGTTGGTGGCTATCTACGCAGTGGTGCCAATAGTATTTTGCGGAAGATCTACCTCTCGCTTGGCTTGGAAGTAGGGCGGCCGGGCTGGTCATCGTAGGCGTATTTGCTGTACACGATTACCTCCCACTGCTTTTTTTCGACCTTTGCCACGGAATCGAGGATGAATCCGGTCGCAAGGCTTAGGCCGCACAGGAACATAAACGAGGCGGCGAGCACGGCGGTGGGGAAGCGCGGAACGAGGCCGGTCTGGAAATACTCGACAACGATGGGCATGCCCAGGGCGAGACCAGTCACCGCAAACAGAAGCGCGACGAGGCTGAAGAACTTCAGCGGGCGGTAGTCCTTGAACAGCGTGCCGATCATCGCAACGACTTTAATGCCGTCGCTCACGGTATTGAGCTTGGACTCGGAACCTTCCGGACGGTCGCGGTACTCGATGGGCACATCTTTGATGCGCCAGCGGTGGTCGACGGCGTGGATCGAGAGCTCGGTTTCGATCTGGAAGCCCTCGGAAAGCACAGGGAAGGTTTTAACGAACGGGCGGCTCATGGCACGGTAGCCGGTCATGACGTCATCGAAGCTGTAGCCATAGATCCACTTGATCATGGCGCGGACCAGATTGTTGCCAAAGCCGTGGAAGGCACGCTTGTTCTCCTCGGCATAGGTGCCGTTGGAAAGGCGGTCGCCTACGGTCATATCGGCCGTGGCGGATAGGCTCGCAGAGGGCTTTGGCCGCCTCGGCGGGGTAGGTGTCGTCTCCGTCGACCATCAGGTAGCAATCGGCGTCGATGTCGCGAAACATCTGGCGGCACACGTTGCCCTTTCCCTGACGGGGCTCAAAGCGCACCGTGGCTCCGTGTTCGGTGGCGATGCGTGAAGTATCGTCTGACGAGTTATTGTCATAGACATAGACCGTAGCCTGCGGAAGCTCGCGGTGAAAGTCGTCGACGACCTTACCGATTGTGAGCGCTTCGTTGTAGCAGGGGATGATGACGGCGATGGATTCAGAATTCACTCAATGCTCCTTACACATTCAATCCTTGAAAGTATAGCCGTTTGGACTTGTCATCCTTAGATGTGGGTTAGTTCTCCAGTTTTGTTGCGCGAATCGTTTGCAGGGCCGTCGGGTCTATACTGTTCGTTTGTCAACGATTACGAGTAAAGGAGTTGCATCCGTGTCGGATCAGACAAAGCAACAAGAAACTCGCAGTCTGCCTGCGACGTTTGCTAAGAACGAATTTGAGAAGGACGCGTTTATCCTTCGTCAGCTGGTTACCAAGGATTTTAAGATCAAGTATCGCCGTAGCGTTCTGGGCGTCGCATGGTCGGTGCTCAATCCGTTGCTGATGATGATTGTCATGGCCATCGTGTTCTCGACGATTTTTGCCCAGGGCCGCAATGGCTCGATTACGCCCGAGATGTACCCGCTGTATTTGATCGTGGGTAACGTCACCTTTGCCGTCATGTCCGAGTCTACGAACCAGGCTCTGACGTCGATCGTGGGTGCTGCCCCGCTGCTCAAGAAGGTTAAGGTGCACCGCTGGGTCTTCCCGGTGCAGAAGGTGCTCTTCTCGCTGGTTAACTTTGCCTTCTCTCTGGTCGCCGTAGCTATTGTTATGCTGTGGTTCCGTGTTATGCCTTCTTGGCACCTTATTCTGCTGCCTGTCTGCCTACTGCTGCTTATGTGCTTCTGCATGGGCCTGGGCATGATGCTCTCCGCCCTCACGGTTTTCTTCCGCGATGTCATGCATCTGTGGAGCGTCGTCATTACGGCGTGGACTTACATTACGCCCATCTTCTGGACGACTGACTATATTGCGCAAATGCCTCATCTCGTGCGTATCTTGATGTATGCGAACCCCATGTTCAACTACCTGCAGTTTATGCGCGATATCTTCCTGTTCCAGACTACGCCCTCGCTTATGACGTTTGGTATGTGCGTCGCTTGGGCGGTTCTTGCGCTTATTATTGGCTATACCGTGTTCCATAAGTCCGAGCGCAAATTTATCCTCTACATCTAAGGAGTGCTGTGATGACTGAATCTGTTGTTGATTACAGCGAGCAGCCTCTGGCTGTCGAGGTCGACGACGTCACCATGATCTTTAACATGGCGTCCGAGTCGCTGACCAACCTCAAGGAGTACTTCATCAAGCTTGCCAAGCATGAGTTGTTCTTTGAGGAGTTTAGGGCGCTTAAGCATATCTCGTTTGATATTTATCGCGGCGAGGTTGTGGGTCTTGTTGGCACCAATGGTTCCGGCAAGTCTACGATGCTCAAGATCATCGCTGGCGTGCTTGAGCCCAGTGAGGGCAGCGTTAAGGTGCACGGTAACATCGCGCCGTTGATTGAGCTTGGTGCCGGCTTTGACCCCGAGCTGACCGCCCGCGAGAACATCTATCTGAACGGCGCCCTGCTCGGCTATACCAAGGAGTTCATCGACGCCAACTTTGACGGCATTATCGAGTTCGCTGAGCTGCAGAACTTTGTCGATATGCCGCTTAAGAACTTCTCCTCGGGCATGGTGGCGCGTATCGCGTTTGCAATCGCGACGATTACCGAGCCCGATATTCTGATCGTTGACGAGACGCTGTCCGTCGGTGATGTGTTCTTCCAGCAGAAGTGCGAGGACCGCATCCAGCACTTTATCCAGAGCGGCGACGTGACGGTTCTGTTCGTTTCGCACTCCATGGAGCAGGTTGAGCGCATCTGCCAGCGTGCCGTTTGGATTGAGAAGGGTGACCTTCGCATGGACGGCCCGGTCGATGAGGTCTGCAAGGCGTACCGCGAGCAGTTCAACTAGGTTATAATTACTTGCGCCTGACAGGCTTGTGCTTGCTTGGGCGTGCGGTTATTTGCTCCATTAGCTCAGTTGGATAGAGCAGGGGACTTCTAATCCCAAGGTCGACGGTTCGAATCCGCCATGGAGCACCATCGTTTATTAAGCCCAGACCGCTTGGTGGTCTGGGCTTTTTCACATGCCGGTGTTCTTTATTCTTGCCGGGCATACGTTTAGGCCGAAGCCGTGGCGTGAGCTGCTGTTGTGCTGCTGATGTGGATTGGTTATACGGCGCGCCAAAGGGGGCTGGAGCCGAGCGTGAGCAAGCCTCTGCTTATGACGCTGCCAGCATCGTGGTTCTTCGCGTCAATCGTACGCTGTGCCTGCGATATTGGATTGGCGTACGTAATCAAGAAGGCGTAATAACGGCGGG
>CAJMPF010000221.1 GCA_905215195.1 uncultured bacterium
GCCCTGTCGCGGGATAGTAGTCGTCCAAGCCCTTGCGCGGTGCGGCCCTCGATGCGACGAGCGCGCTGGGGACCGAAATCGACTGGAAAGGCGGGTCGCGTGCGAGGGTCGACACGCAGCATCGGCCTTGCTCCAAAACATGTACATCAGCCTCCAAAAGCTGCAAAAAATGACATGTTTGGAGGCTGGCGTACATGTTTGGGTGAGGCGGTGGAGTGTCGGTTTCTTGCGGACAAGGAAAATCGCGCTCATCGCGCGCCGCCACACTTGCGCCGCCCGCGATGTGCTAGCGTTTGGATGAACAAAACGAGCCCGCGCGGAAAGGATCCGGACCGTATGCAATGCGATAGCAAATCTCCGCTGTCCCGCGAGACCGATGCACCCGAAACCATCGTCAAGCTGGAATGCGACATCGACGACGCGTCGCCCGAGGTGCTCGCCTACGCCGCCGACCGCCTGCGCGAGGCCGGTGCGCGCGAGGTGCACTGGCTGCCCGTCTATTGCAAGAAAGGCCGTCCCGGCTGGCAGCTGCAGGTGATCTGCTCGCATGAGGATATCGAGCGCCTGCAGACGATCATCTTTTTGGAGACCACGACCAACGCCATTCGTCGCCAGGTGATGGAACGCGTTTGCCTGCCACGCCGCTTTGAGCGCGTAACGACGCCATGGGGCGAGGTATCCGTTAAGGTGGCGACCCTGCCCGATGGCAGCGAGCGTGCAGCGCCCGAGTACGAGGACTGCTCCCGCCTCGCTCGCGAGCATAACGTGCCGCTCCAACGCGTGATGCAGGCGGCCCAGAGCGCGGCACTGCGATTTGAATAGCGCGGCCGGTGGCACGCCACGCCCAGTCCCATCAACCCCACCCGAAAGGACCACCATGAAATACCTCATCGCTTCCGACATCCACGGCTCGGCATACTGGGCCGAGCGCCTGGTCGCCGCCATCGAATCCCAGCAGCCCGACCGCATCGTGCTGCTGGGCGACCTGCTCTACCACGGTCCGCGCAACGACCTGCCGCGCGATTACGCCCCCAAGCACGTGATCCCGCTGCTCAATGCCCTGGCCGACCGCATCATCGCGGTGCGCGGCAACTGCGACGCCGAGGTCGACCAGATGGTGCTCGACTTCCCCGTCATGGCCGACTACGCCACGCTGTTCGACGAGACCGGCCGCGAGCTGTTCCTGACGCACGGCCATGTCTTTGGCGCCGGCATGCACAACAGCGTCGACCACGCGCCCGCGTTGCCCGAGGGCTCCGCGCTCGTCTACGGTCATACGCACATCAAGGTCAACGAGGAAAGCGCCGCGCACCCGGGCCTGTGGCTCTTCAACCCCGGTAGCGTGAGCATCCCCAAGGACGGCTCGCACAGCTACGGCATCTACGAGGGCGGCGCGTTCCGCCACGTGGTCATGGAGGAGGAGTAGCCATGGCGCAGCACATGGCTCAGCAAAATGCCGAGGGCTCGCGCAATCTGTCCACGCTGGTCGACGCGTCGGCCGAGCTGCAGCATCTGGTGCAGACCGTCTGGCGCTTGCGTCAGCCCGACGGCTGCCCGTGGGACCGCGAGCAGACGCACCGCAGCATTGGCAAGAACATGATCGAGGAGGCCTACGAGGCGCTCGACTGCATCGAGGCGGACGACGCGGTTCACCTGCGCGAGGAGCTGGGTGACGTGCTCATGCAGGTCGTGCTGCATGCGCAGATTGCTGCTGACGCCGGCGAGTTTACGCTGACCGACGTGGCGCGTGATATCGATGCCAAGCTCATCCGCCGTCATCCGCACGTGTTTGGCGATGTAGATGCCGACAGTTCCGACGAGGTACTCAAGATTTGGGACGAGGTTAAGCTTGCCGAGAAAGCCGCCAAGGACAAGGCCGTGGCAGCAGGCGAGGCTGCGCCCGAGGGCCTGCTCGACGGCGTGCCCACGCATCTACCGGCGCTGATGCAGGCTCAGAAGGTGTCGCGCAAGGCGGCTGCCGTGGGCTTTGAGTGGGAGACGGTCCAGGACGTGTGGGACGAGGTTGCCGAGGAGCGTGCCGAGTTTGAGGCCGAGGCCCCTGGCTCGCCCGAGCGCGAAATGGAGTTTGGCGACCTGCTCTTTGCCTTGGTCAACGTCGCGCGCAAGGAGGGCATTGACGCCGAGAGCGCCCTTCGTGCCAGCACGGCAAAGTTCCGCCGTCGCTGGGCCGCGATGGAGCAGATGGCGGCCGATGCTCACGTGGATCTTGCCGAGCTTTCGACCCACGGCCTCAACGACCTCTGGGATGCTGCCAAGGCAGAGGAGTAAGACTGCGGGAACGACGGGCTGACACGCCTCATCGTTCCCGCTAAATTTTTCGAAAATCAAGTGTATCCCTCGGCTAACTTAGGGCATAATGCAAAAAGTGCGACATGGCTAACTTGCAAACCAAAGCGCCACATTGGCGCAATGCCGTGTCGCCAATCATTCAACCCGTTTCCAAGTGAGAGGGAGACAACATGAGCGATATTTTGGACGTCTACGGTCGCGAGGTGCTCGACAGCCGCGGCAACCCCACCGTCGAGGTCGAGGTCGTGCTCGAGGACGGCAGCTTTGGCCGCGCGATGGTGCCTTCGGGTGCTTCGACCGGCGCCTTTGAGGCCTGCGAGCTGCGCGATGGCGACAAGGGCCGCTACCTGGGCAAGGGCGTTTCGCAGGCCGTCGAGCACGTCAACAACGAGTGCGCTAACGCCGTCGTGGGCCTCGACGCTTTCGATCAGCGCGCCATCGATGCCGCGCTGATTGCCGCGGACGGTACCCCCAACAAGACCAAGCTCGGTGCCAACGCCATCCTGGGCGTGTCGCTGGCCGTCGCCCGCGCCGCTGCCGAGTCGGCGGGCCTGTCGCTGTACCAGTATCTGGGCGGCGTCAATGCCCACTTGCTGCCCACGCCCATGATGAACATCCTCAACGGCGGCGTGCATGCCGACAACAACGTTGACTTCCAGGAGTTCATGATCATGCCTGTGGGTGCTCCGAGCTTTGCCGAGGGCCTGCGTTGGTGCGCCGAGGTCTACCACACCCTCAAGGGCGTGCTGCACGAGGCCGGCCTGGGCGGCGGCGTGGGCGACGAGGGTGGCTTTGCCCCCAACCTTAAGACCAATGCCGAGCCGTTCGAGTACATCACCAAGGCCGTGGAGAAGGCCGGCTTTAAGCCCGGCGTCGACTTCATGTACGCCATGGACCCGGCCTCGACCGAGTTCTACAACGCCGAGACCGGCATGTACGAGCTCAAGGGCGAGGGCGTGGAGTACGCGAGCGCCCAGATGGTTGATTACTGGGAGAAGCTCGTCGACACCTATCCCATCATCTCCATCGAGGACGGCATGGCCGAGGAAGACTGGGAC
>CAJMPF010000222.1 GCA_905215195.1 uncultured bacterium
CGAGAGCCTGCATGTGCGCATGCCGCGTCATTGTGAGAACGGCCTGGCCGTTGCCAAGTTCCTGCAGAGCCATCCCAAGGTGCGCTTCGTGAGCTATCCGGGCCTGGAGGGCGATAAGTACTATGACCTCGCTCAGAAGTACATGCCCAACGGTACTTGCGGCGTCGTGAGCTTTGGCTTTAACGGTGGTCGCGCGGCGGCCGAGACCTTTATGAAGAGCCTTAAGCTCGCCCAGATCGCCACGCACGTGGCCGACGCCCGCACCTGCTGCCTGCATCCCGCTAATGCCACGCATCGCCAGATGAACGATGAGGAGCTCATCGCCTGTGGCATCTCCGCCGACATGGTGCGCCTGTCGTGCGGTCTCGAGGACACGGCCGATCTGATTGCCGACCTTGAGCAGGCACTCGAGCAGTGCTAGGCTAGCTTCCTACAAGGTGCCGATGCTGGCAGAAAGCTTCGGCGACCTTTGGTTCCGATTCCGTAGGCGGGACCCCAATCGCGACTGTTCGCAGGCGATTGGGGCCCCGTTTTTGCGTTGCGCCACTCGAAAGGATGGATATGGAGAAAACCGCAGAGCAGCTGCGCCGCGAGCACATTGCCCTTGAGGGCGACACCCATGGCAAGAACAAGTGGGCGATTCTGTTTACCGTGCTCATCATGACGTTTATGGTGTGTCTGGATTCGACCGTCGTGACCGTGGCGCTGCCCGTGATGCAAAAGGAGCTGGGCGTGGGCCTCGATCGCATTCAGCTGGTAAGCTCGGTGTATCTGCTTGCGACTTGCGTGGCTATGTTGCCGTTTGGCCGTCTGGGCGACGTGCGCGGCAAGGTGAATGTGTTCCAGTTGGGCGTCATCGTCTTTTCGGCCGGTTCGCTGCTGTGCGGCCTTTCGGCCTCGCTTGAGGTTCTTATCCTGGCACGCATTGTTCAGGGCATCGGTTGCGCGGCGGCCATGGCTAACAACATGGGTATCATCACCGAGTCGTTTCCGGCGCGCGAACGAGGCCGTGCCATGGGTATTCTCGCGACCTTTGTGGCCCTCGGCATGATGTGTGGCCCCGTGCTCGGCGGCATGCTGGTGGCAAGCTTTCCCTGGGAGAGCATCTTCCTCATCAACCTGCCCATTGGCGTCATCTCGTTTATCGTGGGGCTCTACACGCTGCCGCATGTTAAGCCGGAGGCCGGCGAGCGTCCCATGTCCCTGATCGAGGCTGCTCGTCGCTGCTTTGCAAATTCGGCCTTCACCATCAACCTTGCCTGCATGCTCATCGTGTTCGTTGGCATTGGCGCATCCGAGTTTATTCTGCCGTTCTATTTTCAGGACGCGCATGGGTTTGGGTCTGACGTTTCGGGCCTGCTGTTTTTGGCGCTGCCAATGGTGAATGCCTTTATCGGCCCGCTTTCGGGTACGGTTTCGGACCGCGTTGGCTGCGAGGGCCCCACGGCGGTCGGCCTGGGCGTGTATGTGTGCGGTCTCTTTGCGGTAAGCACGCTCAACGAGCGCTCTGCTATCCCTGTGATCGTGTGCTGTGTCGCATTTATGTCGTGCGGTACGTCGATTTTCCAGAGCCCCAACAACTCGCTGTACATGGGCTCGGCTCCGCGTGAAGCGCTCGGCTTTGCGGGCAGCCTGGGTAGCCTGGCGCGCTATGCGGGTATGGCAGTGGGCATTACGGCGGCGTCGCATATCCTGTATGGGCAGATGAGCGTGGCGATGGGCGAGGCCGTGACTAGTTTCGTTGCAGACCGTCCGGATGTGTTCTTGTTTGGTTTCCGTTCGGTGTTCTATGTGTTGATGGCTGTGGCCGCTGTGGGCTTTGCGCTCGCTATGGTGCGTTTGGTGAGGGTGAGCGCCCGCCATTAGCTTGTGGAGGCAGGCTTGCCACGAATCGGCCCATCTACTGGTCTTGCGGCTTTATGGTGCGATGCGGCTTGTGGGACGGGTGGGGGTCGGTCCGTGGTAGACTATCGAACAACGTTTATTAATCGCGCGGTATCGTTGCCGCGAGAAGGGGTTGCGCCATGCAGGAGCTTGAGGATCGTATTCGCCATGACGGCATCGTAAAGGCCGGTAACGTCCTTAAGGTTGATGCCTTCCTCAACCACCAGTGCGACGTTGAGCTGTTCGACCACATGGGTGCCGAGTGGGCCCGTCTGTTCGAGGGCGTCGAGATCAATAAGATCCTGACGATTGAGGCTTCGGGCATTGGCATGGCTTGCATCGCGGCTCAGCATTTTGGCGGTGTGCCGGTGGTCTTTGCCAAGAAGGCGCAGTCCATTAACCTTGACGGCGAGCAGTATGCCACGACCATCTACTCCTTTACCAAGCAGAAGGAGTACCCGGTCATCGTCGGCAAGCGCTTCCTGTCCGAGGGCGACAAGGTCCTGATTATCGACGACTTCTTGGCCAACGGCTGCGCGCTCGAGGGTCTTATCAAGATCTGCGAGGCTGCGGGTGCCGAGGTGTCCGGTATTGGCATTGCAGTGGAGAAGGGCTTCCAGGGCGGCGGCGATAAGCTCCGCGAGCGCGGCTTCCGCGTCGAGAGCCTGGCCCGTATCGCCGATATGGACTGCGAGACCGGCGAGATCACCTTCGCCTAAGCGCGCAACACAAGCGATTGGTATGCGATGTGACAAAGGGCTTTCCCTTTGTCACATTTTTTGTATGAGGGGAGGTGTTGATATGGACGAGAACAAGATGGGATGGCGCGAGTATGCGCGCTATGCCGAGATGTCGGCCGAGGAGTTGGCGCGCGATTGCGAGGTGCAGGTGTTTCGCGCGACTGGTCCGGGCGGACAAGGCGTCAACACGACGGACTCGGCGGTGCGCATGAAACATATCCCTTCGGGAATTACCGTGACGGCGCGCGAGAGCCGCAGTCAGTTCCAAAACCGTAGTAGCTGCCTGCGTAAGCTGCGCGCTGAGCTTGGGCGTCGCGGGCGTCCGCCGCGCCGGCGCGTAAAGACCAAGGTGCCTCAGCGCTCTCGCCAGCGCAGGCTCAATGACAAGCACTTCAACGCCATTAAAAAGGCCAACCGTCGCAAGCCGGGCAGCGATGAATAGCCTCCTCATAAGTTGCGGTGAAATAGGGACTGTTTTGAGGCTTTAGCTGCATAAACAGTCCCTATTTCACCGCAACTTAGGTTGGGTTAGCGGGTGGGGCGCCAGACATGGAGGGCGCCGGCGAGGATGTCGACCTCGATGCGCGAGGCGACAACGGGCTCGCCGTCGGCTTGGATGGGGTAGTCGGGCTCCTCGAACGTGAACTCGGCATGGCGGCAGCGGCGCATGCGAACCGGCGGCAGCTTGGTATGGTGGCCGTCCTTGGCCGAAAGAAACATAGGCAGGGCAACC
>CAJMPF010000223.1 GCA_905215195.1 uncultured bacterium
GCGATTCTCAGCCTGCGCAGCCAGCACATCGTCCGGATCACATGTAGCCGGATAGAAGACACCTGCGTTGAGCATGCAACCGATCTTCACCCCAGGGCACAGTTCATGACACGCCCCGACCGCACGGGCGCTCGCAACCAATACATGGTGCACGGCCGTGTGAACCGTTGCATAGCGATTCTCCCCTTGCTCGAAGATGATCCCCGCCGCCATAAAGCACGCCTGCGTCATGATGTTGATCTCGTTAAAGGTCAGCCAATAATTGACCAATCCCCGATAGCGCTCGAACACGGTACGCGAATATCGCTCGAACAGGTCGACCAACCTGCGATCGCGCCATCCGCCATACGCATCGACGAGATGCATGGGGACATCATAGTGGTTGAGCGTCACCAAAGGCTCAATGTCATGCGCGCGACACGTCCTAAAAACATCCTCGTAAAAGGCAAGGCCTTCTTCATTGGGCTCGGCTTCGTCTCCTTTGGGAAAAATGCGGCTCCAGGCGATTGATAAGCGCAGGCATTTAAAACCCATCTGGGCAAACAGTTCAATATCCTGCTTGTACCTATGGTAAAAATCAATGCCCTTGCGAGCGGGATAGAAGCTGTCGGGTGCCAACGCACGCGGATCAAGGTCTCCCCGCATGACGTCCATGCGTTGATCGCCAAACGGCAGCATGTCGGAATTGGCTAAACCGCGACCGCCTTCGTTCCATCCTCCCTCGCACTGGTTTGCAGCCAGAGCCCCGCCCCATAAAAAATCTTCTCTAAACATTATGGTGTCGTCCTTTCTATCAAATTCCCGGCCCACACTGTCGAACGCAACGGACTCGGCAAGTGCCGCGCAACAGCACAGTACCGTTGCGCGGCCAAGGGGTCGGACCGCGCAACGGCTGGGGAGCATATTTGTGTAGTAGCCTCTTATGCCTCGACGGATTCAACGGCCTCAGAATCGCCGCTCTTGGACTTCAACGGCATCTTCTCCTGTCCTTCAAATCCAAAAATCATCGCCAACGCAAACGTCACGGCACCGCCAGCAAGACACCCGATGGTGCCAGGGATGATATCCTGAGCAAACATGAGCACGTTCATCCATGGGAAACCAACGCCAGTGAAGATATAGACGTTGGCATGAAGAAGGCTTACCAGCAGACCACCGACAGCACCACCAATCATGTTCCAGGCAAGAGCCTTCTTGTCGCGAAACAGGATGCCGTAGATGATGGGCTCACTCACGCGACCGAAGGCATAGGTGATGAACAAGTTCCAGCCCGTGGCTCGACTCTCCTTGCCCTTAGCGCGCAGGCCATAGGCGAGCGCGATGGCAAGCGTGGTGTAGGCTACAACCGCGGTGCCGGGGTATAAGATGGCGTCGTAACCGTTCTGGAGCGCGGCGGGCAATATGGCGGTATAGATCGGCACGTGCATGCCGGTGGCGATGATCAGATTCCAGAATGCGCCGATAACCGCGGTCGCAGCGGGACCGGCAACAGAGGCGAGCCAAATGATGAAATCGGCCACAAGGCCCATGACAAATTGGACGGCAGGGCCGCAGAGGCACAGCGCGACCGGCAACATCACGAGCACCGTACCCACGGGTACGATCAGAATGCGCAACATATCAGGCGAGATCTTCTTAAAGAAGCGCTCAACATAGGACTGGGCCCAGGTGATCAAGATGACCGGAAGAACAGCCTGGGTGTAGTTGACGAGCTGCATGGGGATGCCGAAGACGCTGAAAGGCTTTCCGTCCTCAACAATAGCGAGCATGTCGGGATAAATCATCACAACAGCGATGAGCAGTGCCAGCACAGGACTCGTTTTGAACTTCTTAGCCGAGCTATAGGCGGCAAACACCGGGAAGTAGTAATACGCCGCATCGCCCACCAGGGAAAGGATCCGATACAGGTCGCTCGTTTCGGACATAAAACCGGCGCCTTCGGGCCCAAACAGAATAACGAGCATCTTGAAGATACCGGCGACACAAAAGATCGGAAGGATCGGGGTGATAGCGCCGCTCACGGCATCGAGCAGCTGATTGAAGAGGTGCTTGGGCGCCAAGCGCTCCTTCCAGCTAAGCTGAGGGCCATCGAGTTCCTCGTCAATCGATACCGTGACCTCGAATCCGCCCTGCTTACAAACCTCGTCGTAGACCTTGTCGACCGTGGGCCCGACCACCAGCTGCACCTGCCCTCCGGCGTGCACGACGCTGATGATAGACGAGATGTCCTCAAGCTTCTCATCATTCGAGAGGCTTTCATCCTTGAGGTTGAAGCGCAGGCGCGTCATGCAATGCGTAACCGAAGCCACGTTTTCCGCCCCGCCCACAGTGGAGAGAATCTGCTCTGCCACCTTTTTGTAATTTGCCATCATTGGCTCCTTTGCACAATCTTGGCTTACTGTTCGAATCGGCAAAGGTCATGCCCCGAATGGCTACGGGTTACAATCCTTTTTTGGAGATGATCCGGTTGAGATGGATCATCAGATAGAGTTCCTCCTCCTCGGAGAGCGTGGCGTCCCACGTTTCACGACAATAGGAACCGATATGCTTCACGCACTCTGCCAACTGCGGAAACTCCTCACGAAAGTTCTTGTACATCTGCATGTTGGCGCTGTTCAGCGACTCGCCGGCTTGAATGCGCTTGAACAGGTACCGCAGATGCGTGGCGAAGCGGGTGAAATCAAAGGAATCGCGGTCGACAATAATGCGGAAATCGCTTTCGAGAATCTCGATAACGTCCTCGAGCATATCGTCGAACTGCTTTGCGGGCTCGGCCGTGGCTTTGACGGCTTCAACAACCCGTGCGTTCACGAGATTCATCGCAATACTGGCAATCTCATCCTTGGGAAGCCGCTCTCCGAGCTCCTTCTCGAGTCGCATGACAATAAACTGGGCAGCCTTGTATTCCTTCGGATACGTCTCCCGCACTTCATAGGCAAGAGGCATCGCGATGCGGACCCCCTTTTGGGCTCGCGCAACGGCAAACGACAGGTGATCAGCCATGAACAGCGTCGCATTGGTCGAGAGGTCGTAGGGCAGTTCGTTGGCAACGATGTCCATAACTTTCGCCGCAAACATCACGATATCCGAGGGAAGATCCCTCATGACATCTTGTCCTTTAGGATCAATGTCGTAAAACGTATGCTCGATTTTAGAAAGAGGGAGCTCTCGAGGAAAATCTCCGCCGAAACCGACGCCCCTGCCCATGGCGATGACATCTCGCCCCTGTCCGTCACGGCAAAGAACCGCGTTGTTGTTAAGCTTTTTAATTGCAAGCATGGTGAACCTCCTTTCAAGAACACTCACAGAAAAAGGCATGACAGCC
>CAJMPF010000224.1 GCA_905215195.1 uncultured bacterium
CGTCCATGGGGAACTGCACGCCGTTTATCTCCTGATAGGTCTCGTGTCCCTTGCCCGCCAGCACGATCACGTCTCCGGGCTGCCCCATCTGCATCGCATAGCGGATGGCTTCGCGGCGGTTCTCGATCACAACATAAGGGCCTGTGGTGCGCTTGATGCCCTCTTCAATGGCGCGCAGGATGTCCATCGGGTCCTCCAGGCGGGGATTATCGCTCGTCAGGACGGAGAAATCCGCCAGCCGCCCGCTGATCTCGCCCATGATGGGACGCTTTTCCTTGTCCCTTCCACCGCCGCAGCCGAAGACGCAGATGAGCCTTCCGCGCGTAAACTGGCGAATGGTCTTGAGGATGCTCTCCAGCGAGGCGGGGCTGTGGGCATAGTCGAGGATCACGCGGTAGGGCGTGTGGGTGGGCAGCGGCTCGATGCGGCCGGGCACCACCGTGACGCTCTCCAGCCCCGCTTTGACGTCCTCGGGCGAAATGCCCATCTCCAGGCAGGCCACCGCGGCGGCCATGCTGTTGTAGACGTTGAAAATGCCGGAGATGTGCAGGTGCAGCGGCAGCACGACATCCTTCCAGTGCAGGCGGTAACTCACGCCGCTTTCGAGGATTTCAATCTCGTTGGCGTAGGCGTCCGCAGGGACGGAAACGCCGTAGGTCGTGGCGGGGACCCTGCCCAGCATGTATTTGCCCGCCTCATCATCGGCATTGACGACGGCATGGCCGATATAGAAGGGATCGAAGAACTTTTCCTTCGCCCTGCAATAGGTTTCCATCGTGCCGAAATAATCCAGATGATCCTGCGAGAAATTCGTAAAGATGCCCTGATCGAACTTCATGCCGACGAGCTTGCGCAGATCGAGCGCGTGCGCAGAGACCTCCATGACATAAAAATCGCACCCGGCGTCCTTCATGCGGCGCAGCAGCGACTGCACGTCGATGGGATCGGGTGTGGTCAGGCTTGCGGGCTCCTCCTCTTCGCCGATGTAGGTGCAGACCGTGCCCATCAGGCCGACCTTGTGCCCCGCATGGCGCGCGATGGCGCGCACAAGGAACGAAGTCGTGGTCTTTCCCTTGGTGCCGGTGATGCCCACGATCTTGACGTCGTGGTCGGGACGGTCGTAGACCTCCGGCGGCAACAGGGCCATGGCCGTGCGAACACTATCAACAACCAGCATCGCAGCACCGCCCTCCTTCGCCAGCGGCTCCAGAGACTCGACCAGCGACTCCTCGCACACAAATGCGACGGCGCCCGCATCGAGCGCCATGCTCAAAAACGCGGGCTTAAAGGCAGCACCTTTGCAAAAGAATACGTCACCTGCCGAGACCACGCGCGAATCAAACGAGCAGCCGGTCACGGCACGCTCGTCAACCTGCTCTGATGCGCGCAGCTCGCCGCACACGTCGAGAAGCTTGGCAAGCGTATCGACCGTGGTCACGGTCGCGGAATCCGAATGGTGCATCTTTCACCTTTCTCAGCCATTTGGCAGGGACGGTTTTATAGTAACTGAAACGCACCCACGCAAAAACGGCTCCCGGAGGAGCCGTTACGCGCAGGCGTTCGTAAGCCGAGGCTAGGCAGCCTGAACAGAAGGCTGGCCCTCGTCGATAAAGAAGCGCTTGTACCACACCAGGAACACGAGCGGCGTATAGATCTTGCGCTGGAAATCGCCCTTGCCCGCAAAGTGCAGATCAAGCAGGTGCATGAGCTCGTCGGTATCGAAGAACTCGCTTGCCCACGGCGCGGTGAAGTACTCCTTGACATAGTCGTACCACTTTTGCTCGCGCAGCCAGTAGACAATCGGCACCGGGAAGCCCACCTTGGGACGGGTGGCCCACTCATCGGGCAGCGACTTGTTGGCAGCGTGGCGGAGCACCTGTTTGTTGCCATTCTCGTTGATGCGGTAGCGGTCGGGAATATGCTCGGCGAACTCCATGACTTTGCGGTCCAGGAAGGGCACGCGCAGCTCCAGCGAGTGCGCCATGCACATCTTGTCGGCCTTAAGCAGAATGTCGCCCGGGAGCCACATGTTCATGTCCAGGTACTGCTTCTTGACCAGCTCGGGCTGACCCTTCACGCGCGCATAGATGGGAGCGGCAAGCTCGAAGGCGCCATCGCCGGTGTTGTACTCGGGCTTGAGCACGCCGTCGACCTCGCGCTCCGGCCATACCAGAGCCTGTCCCAGGAACGACTTCTCGGGGATCTCGGCACCCTTGACCAGGAAGTTATGGCCCTTGAAGTACGGCATATGCAGCGCCAGGTTACCGAGCGCGCGACGGATGGGCAGCGGCACTATCTTTTTGTACTTGCGCACCGGGACCGTGTCCTCGTAGTAGGCGTAGCCGCCAAAGAGCTCGTCGGCGCCTTCGCCCGAAAGCACGACGGTAACGTCCTTGCGGGCCATCTCGGCCAAGAACCACAGCGGCACGGAAGACAAGTTGGACTGCGGCTCGTCCATGTGATACTGGATGTCCTCGAGCGCACCGAAGAACTCGTCGGCGGTAATCATCTTGCGAACGTTCTCGACGCCGAGCTTATCGGAAAGTTCCTTGGCGTAGTTGGTCTCGTTGAAGTTCTTGTAGTCAAAGCCCACCGAGAAGGTCTTGTCGGGCATGAGGCAAGCGGCGATGTAGCTGGAGTCGACGCCACCGGAGAGGAACGACGCGACCTTGACGTCGGCGATGCGATGGGCCTCGACACTCTCGTGCACGACCTCGTCCAGCTCATCGACGTACTCCTCGAACGGCTTCTCGACGGCAGAGTAATCGCAATCCCAGTAGCGCTCGATGTTCATCTTGCCGGTCGGGATATCGACGGTAAAGTAGTGCGCCGGCGGCAGTTTATAGACACCCTCGAAGAAGGTCTCCTCGGTTGCCGAATACTGCAGCGTCATGTACGGACGCAGGGCCTTTTTGTTGACCGCCTTGTGGAAGTGCGGGTAGTCCAGGAAGCTCTTGATCTCGGAACCAAAGAGCACGCCCGGAGCGCCGTCGCCCGCATCGGCCATGGGATAGTAATAGAGCGGCTTGATGCCAAAGATGTCGCGGGCGCCAAAAAGCTTGTTCTTCTTTTTGTCCCAGATGACGAAGGCGTACATACCGCGCAGGCGATCGAGGACGGCCTCGCCCCACTCCTCGTAGCCGTGCAGGAGGCTCTCGGTGTCGGCGCCGCAGTGGAACTTGTAGCCCTTGGCCTCGAGCTCGGAACGGAGTTCTTGGAAGTTGTAGATCTCGCCGTTGAAGACAATGACGACGCTACCGTCCTCGTTGGCCATGGGTTGGGCGCCAGCCTCGCTCAGGTCGAGGATCGACAGGCGGCGG
>CAJMPF010000225.1 GCA_905215195.1 uncultured bacterium
CGTCAGCGTACAACCGTCTTCGGCGACAACCGTACGCTGGAACTCACGCCCCAACGAAATGACGGCGCCGCGATAGCCTGCATCGGCAACAAGCAGATTAGATCCCTTGCCGATAATGACCCACGGCACCTGCTCACGATCGAGCACCGCCACGGCGCGGCGGAGGGCATGATAGCTATGGCACGTCACAAAGAGGTCGGCCTTGCCGCCGATACGATAGCTCGTATGACGCGCAAGGCGCTCGTCCTCGATCACATCCGTGTCGATCATACCCGAGAGCGCCATGACGGCGTTAAACAGACCCATTAGACTTAAGCGTCTTTCTTGGCAGTCAGATACTCGATAAACTCGGGACCGACGGTCGTAACGTCACCAGCACCCATAGTGAGCAGCAGGTCGCCCGCGCCCACCATCTGCTCGAGCTCCTGATTGAGCTCAAGACGGCTGGAGCAGTACACGACCTCCTTGCCAGGATGCTTGGCGCGCACGGTATCGGCGAGCATCTTAGAGGTGACACCCGGAATGGGCATCTCGCCAGCCGAGAACACATCAATCAGCAGCAGTTTATCGGCATTGGCAAATGCATCGGCAAAGTCGTCGCACAGGGCCTGCAGGCGCGAATAGCGGTGCGGCTGGAACACGACGTCGACGTGCTTGTAGCCCAGCGACGAAGCAGCAGCAAGCGTCGCCTTGATCTCGGTGGGGTGATGGCCGTAATCATCGACCACGGTGATGCCATCGATATCGCCCACGTGGGTAAAGCGACGGCGGACGCCCTCAAAGCTCGAGAGCGCCTTGGCGGCGGCGTCGATGTCAAGGCCCAGGACATGGGCGACGGTGAGCACCGCCGTGGCATTGAGCATGTTGTGGCGACCGGGATTGCTCTTGATCTCCACAGCGTGCTCAGTGCCGTCCTCAAAGCGAACGATAAAGTCGCTCTGGATGCCCTTGACATCCGGGTGCATGCAGACGATGTCGTTGCTCTCGGCAAAGCCGTAGGAAAGCACGTGACGACCCGTCGACTTGGCGAGCTCGACCAGATGCGGGTCCTCACCGCAGACGATGACGGTGCCGTCCTCGCCCACCAGGCTCATGAATTTGGCGAAAGTCGCCTCGATCTCCTCGATACCCGAGTAGTGATCGAGGTGGTCGGCCTCGACGTTGGTCACGATGACCACGTTGGGGTTCAGGAACAGGAAGGAGCTGTCGGACTCGTCGGCCTCGGCGACAAAGTAGTCGCCCGAGCCGTTCTTGCCGTTCGTGTCATAGCCCTCGACGATGCCACCGATCAAGAAGCTCGGATCCAGACCCATGCGGTCGAGCATGGTGGCGCACATCGAAGACGTGGTGGTCTTGCCATGCGTGCCGGCAACAGCGACGGTGGTGTAGCCGTGGCCCAAAGCAGAGAGCATCTTGGCACGGGGCCACACGGGAATACCAAGCTCGCGAGCGCGCACGAGTTCGGGGTTGGACTCCGGAATAGCGGTGGAGACAACAACCACGTCGGGCTTGACCTCGTCGATCGTGGCGGCCTCATGGCCCACATGCACCTTCACACCAGCGCGGGTAAGCTGGCGAATATAGCGCGACGTCTTAAGGTCGGAGCCGGTAACGGTATAACCGCGCTCGTGCAGGACGAGGGCGATGCCGCTCATGCCGGCGCCGCCGATACCGATAAAGTGGGCGCTCTTGAACTCGGGCGCGGAGGTTGCAGTCTGGGAATCAGCCATGTGCTCGTGTACTCCTTGCGTAAACACTGCCTGTAACCCGTTAACTGTACCGCACCTACCGCATCCGCGCGAGGGCGACCGGCGATATCCCGTCTAACTAACGCAATCCCTCTACTGCGTCGGCCAAAAGGCGGCACGGTCCTGGGCCAAGCCGCGCGCCGCCTGACGCATGGCATCACGTGCCGCAGCGTCATCGATCAGGTGCAGCAGCTCGTCGGCAAAGGCAGGGGCATCGATATCGGCATCGGCGCAAAGCACGCCGGCACCGGCATCGACCAGGTAACGCGCATTCGTGGTCTGGTGGTCCGCCGTGGCGTGCGGATACGGCACGAGTACCGAGGGCACGGCAAGCGCGGCGATCTCGGCCACGCTCGAGGCACCGGAACGCGAGAGCACCAAATCGGCCGCAGCCAGCATATCGCCCATGTTTTCGATGTAGGGCTGGACACGATAGCGCTTCGCCTCCTCGGGCGTCAGCGCCAAAGCGCGCTCGGTCTCCTCAAAGCCGTCGGCACCCGTCGAATGCAAAATGTAGAGATTCTCGCGGGTCAGCAGCTCACTCTTGAGCGAGGCAACGCGCTCGTTGAGATGCTGAGCACCGAGCGAACCACCAAAGACGAGCAGAAGCGTCGCGTCCTCGGGCACACCGAGCGTCTTGCGACCGCGGGCGCGATCGCCCTCGATCACCGAACGACGCACAGGATTGCCCGTCATGAGCACATGGTCGGGGTCGCCCTCGCGCTCAAAGACCGCGCGGGCCGCAGGTACCGAAATGCACACGCGGGCGGCATGTGAGTTCATCATCTTATTGGCCAGACCCGGAACAGAGTTCTGCTCGTGCAGCAGATACGGAACGCCGGCGCCCTTGCACCAACCCAGCAGTGGGACCTCAACGTAAGCACCAAAGCCGATAGCGGCATCGGGCTTACTGACCTTCGAGAAGTGACGGGCAAGCGCACGCTTCGCCTTGTTGACGCGCCACAGCGAGGTCAGCGCCGTCCAGGGACGGGAGCGATCGAAGCCCGTGACCGTGATGGGCACAAAATCGAATCCGGCCTCGGGAACCAGACGACCCTCGAGCTTGCGCGACTGGCCCACGAACACAACGTGATGACCGCGGTCACGCAGCTCCTCGGCCAAGGCGAGCGCGGGATTGATATGTCCTGCCGTGCCGCCAGCTGCAATAACAACGGTCATCTTATCGGTCATGGTAATCCCTTCGTACACGCGGCCCCTGGTCATCGGTGCGCAAACGCGCCGACGGGTCCGAATTCAAGTCGATCCGATTATATCCGCCACCCGTATTGCGCGGCGTCGGTCGTTGCGGGCGACTCTGCGGCACCGAGCGCGGACGAGCATCCGACTCCGAAGCAAAACCGTTCAAGACGGTAAAACCGCCACGCGACGAGCGCTCCCCACGCGTATGGGGAACACCGGCAGTGCTCTCGTCCATAACGGCAAAGCTATCGCGACGACGATCGTATTCATCGCGTCGAGCGCTCTCGTGCGACACGCGCAAAATAAGCCCGGCGAGCATGAGCGAAACGA
>CAJMPF010000226.1 GCA_905215195.1 uncultured bacterium
GGCGCTGCTCAAGCTGGCCGCGGCGCTGGAGCGCTCAAGCGAGCACCCGCTGGCCGAGGCGATTATGGCCGAGTGCGAGACGCGCGGAATTGTCGCCCGCACCGTCGAGGACTTTGCCGCCGTGCCCGGTCGCGGCGTTACGGCGCGCGAGGGGCAAAACCTCATCGCCGCCGGCAACGTACGCCTGATGGACGAGCTGGGCGCAGAGGTGCCCGCCGGTCTTGCCGAGCAATTTGCTACCGAGGGCAAAACGCCGCTGTTCTTTGCCAAGAACGGCGAACTCGTTGGTACCATCGCCGTGGCTGACAAGGTCAAAGAAACGAGTGCCGAGGCCATCGCCGCACTCCGCAAGCTCGGCGTCGACGTGCGCATGCTCACCGGCGACAACCTCGTGACGGCCGAGGCCATCGCCCGCCGCGTGGGGCTGAGCAGCGAACAGGTCATCGCCGACGTCCTCCCCGCCGACAAGGAACGCCACGTGCGCGAACTGCAGGATGCGGGCGGCAAGGTCGCCATGGTGGGCGACGGCATCAACGACTCCCCCGCCCTGGCGCGCGCCGACGTGGGCCTTGCTATCGGCACCGGCGCCGACATCGCCAAGGAGGGCGCCGACGTGGTACTCATGCGCAGCGACCTCATGGACGTCGCCCGCGCCATCGAGCTTTCACGCGCCACGATCCGCAACATCAAGCAGGACCTGTTCTGGGCGCTGTTCTACAACGGCATCGGCATTCCGCTCGCCGCGGGCGTGTTCTTCCCGCTCACCGGGTGGCAGCTCTCGCCCATGTTTGGCGCCGCAGCGATGAGCCTGTCGAGCGTCTGCGTCGTGTCCAATGCCCTGCGCTTAAAATCCTTTATGCCTAAAGTGGCAAAATAGGATCACTATTACGTTCATTTAGAACGGGTTTTCCAGGTACCCGAGATTGACCTGAAAGAGGAGCGACGCGTACTTTGGTACGCGAGCGACGGTTTGAAGGTCACGGTCGGGTGCCTGGGAAAGCCGACACAACAGAGAGGAATACCCATGCGTTACACGATCAAGACTTCCGGCCTTATGTGCGGCCATTGCGACGCCACCGTCGAGACGGCGCTGCTCAACGTTGCCGGCGTGACCGACGCCGATGCCGATCACGAGACTCAGACCGTACAGGTGGAGTGCGCCGACACCGTGACCGCTGAGCAGCTCGCTGCCGCCGTCGAGGGCGCCGGCGAGAAGTTCCACGCCCTGTCCGTGACCGCCGCATAGCAGTCGCTGCCTACTGAATCCTCAGAAGTTGCGGTGAAATACGGACTGTTGAGCCGCCCTAGGCCTTTAAACAGTCCGTATTTCACCGCAACTGACGGGGGCATCCGGAAGATCGACCAGAAACGAGGACCCGCCATGATGGCAGACCATAAATCGGTGACCCGCATGCTCAAGACGGCACGCGGCCAGATCGACGGCATCTTGCGGATGGTCGATGAGGACCGTTATTGCGTCGATATCTCCACGCAGCTCATGGCCACACAGGCGCTCATCGCTCGCATCAACGCCGATGTGTTGAAGGCGCACATCGAGGGCTGCGTCGCCTCGGCCATCGAATCGGGCGACGAGGAGC
Organism: uncultured bacterium; assembly: GCA_905215195.1. GTDB lineage: Bacteria > Actinomycetota > Coriobacteriia > Coriobacteriales > Coriobacteriaceae > Collinsella. Next base: position 1,599 of record CAJMPF010000226.1, read on the forward strand.
TCAAAGCCGCCAAGCTCGCCGAGATAGAGCGCGTCGTCGACAAGCTCGCCAAGTAATTGGTGCATTGGGGACAGGTACGTTTGCACCACCTTGGTGCAGATTAACCTGTCCCCCTTGCTCTAAATCGGGTATAAGGGCGTGCGACATATCGAATGAAAGGCAATTTGCATGAATGACTTTATGAAGGGTCGCAATGGTGCCGATGAACTCACCATCGTGATGGGTTTTGCCGGCATCGTCATCGCGATGATCGGATCGATGGCCCGTATTCAGTGGCTCAGCTGGATCGCCATCGCCGTAATCGTGATTGGCGTGCTGCGCGGCCTGTCCAAAAATATCGACGCACGTCGCAAGGAGAACGAGGCCTTTGTCGCCGCGACTGCAAACGTACCCGGCTTGGGCAAGTTTGTAGCTAGCTTGGGCGGCGGAGCTGCAGCGGCCAGCACCTCACGCGCAGCCGGCACCAGTAAGGAAGACTTTGAGCGTGCCAAGCGCACGGCCAAGAAGATGTGGAAGGGGCGCAAGACCACAGCATACCTCAAGTGCCCCAACTGCGGCCAGATGCTCTCCGTCCCCAAGGGCAAGGGCAAGATCCGCGTCACCTGCCCCAAGTGCCACGCCAAGATGGAAACCCGCTCCTAGCGCCCGCACGCAGGACAAATTAATCAGGTTTGTTTGTCCCAAATCTTAAGTATTTGTTCGATAAAAAAGCCGAAGCCTCGTGTTGAGACCTCGGCTTTTTGTATGCGGCAACGGAGCTGTCCCTTTGTCACATCTACGCCACGCCGTCGCGGGCGAGCTCCTCGGCCAACGCCTCGGCCGGCATGGCCATAATCGCGTCGAGCTCGGCATCCACCTCGGGGATGCGCTTCACCTTGAGTTTGCACACCAGATCGCCGCGACACATCACGTGCATCGGCTCACGCAGAGCGCACAGGTCATCGAGCGGGTTCTCGCGCGTCACCAAGATATCGGCGGCCTTGCCGCACTCGATCGTGCCAGTCTCGCCGTCCAGCCCCAGCAGCTCGGCGTTGACTTGCGTGGCTGTATGCAGTGCGAAGGCATTGCTCACGCCCACGTACTTGGCAAAATAGGCCACCTCACGCCACATGTCGTACTGCGTCACGAACGGGCAGCTCGAGTCCGTGCCCAGGCCCACCTTAACGCCAGCTTCCAGTGCGGCACGGGCGCTCTCGATGATGCCCGAGCACACGATGTCGCCGTTCTTCTTTTGCGTATCGGTCGAATGGGTCTTTTTCGGGTCGAGCAATACAAACGGCAGCGCCGGGCTGATAGTGCAGGTAACACTGGGCGCACGCCCCTCGAGTTGCGTGCCCGCGGCGCCACGGTACAGCTCCAGAATCTCGGGCGTCAACGGAGCGCCGTGCTCAATCGTGTCAACGCCGGCCTCAAGCGCGGCCTTCACGCCCTCGGTACTCTCGACATGGGCCATAACCGGCAGGCTCACCTCGTGCGCAGCCTTGCACGCCGCCGCGGCAACCTCCACCGGCATACGCAGCACGCCCGGCTCGCCCACCTCGGTAGCGTCGAACACGCCGCCCGTCACGAACAGCTTAATGACGTCGGCACCACGCGCATACAGGTCGCGCACCTGTTCGGCTGCCTCGGCGAGACTGTTGGCCACCTG
>CAJMPF010000227.1 GCA_905215195.1 uncultured bacterium
CCACCGCGGCGGGAGAAGCGCCCCTGCTGTTCTACGCCGTCAGCGCCAAAGACACAGACGCTCATTTCGAGAAGCCAGCCGGATCACTCAGCCTTACACGAGGGATAGAGGCAGGCCCTATTGAAATCGATGCCCACACGCAAAGCAGGCAACGCATTCTTGCCGACCCGGCGCTTCTCGAAATGGAGTGGAACGGATCCGGAGCCATCGGAATTCTTCCCTCCGCGCTTGACGCCAAGACGCTCCCCCCAAACGACGAACCCATCAACGCAACCATACAAGAAGGGAGCGCGGACAAAGAAGCAGGTGCGGGCGACACGCCGCCGCCGACAAACAGCGTCTCAGCTTCTTTCGCAGCACCGAATGAGCCCGCTAACGATCCAAACGATCCCGAGCTCGCAGACAGTCTGGGACTTGCTGATCCTCAAGAGATCGATGAAGGTAACTGCTGCGTGCTTGCCGCGCTCGACCACACAGAGGTCATCGACGCTGCGAACATCGAAGTTGCCGCCGCCAATCAGCCCGTCCGCAAGTCGGCCATCATCGCATTTCCTGAATCCATCGAAGTCGTCTTTTTGCCATCGGGCGAGGTCGTGGCCCCAACACTGCTCACCTTGTTGGGCGCCAAGAATACTCGAAACGAAATTAAAAAGGTCACGGTTGTCGACCCTGCAACCACCGCCAAGCTGCGTCTATACGCCGTTGCTCCAGACGGAGGCAAGACCTTGGAATTCGATGGTGACACACTCCTAGCCTGGCGACGTCTGGACATTATGCAAGACGTCTCGTATCAGATCGAACTCGAAGGGTTTGATCGTGCCCGCGATGCCAATATCATCGCCGCGGCTATTGAATCCCCGCAGCGGCTTATGACACTGCGCTTTGACTACTATCCCTATGTCCCGACAACCACCTGAGGCTTAAATGCTGCGCATCATTCCTAATACCACTTATATAACGTATTAGATGGGTCGCGATGTGCCTCGCATTTCGTTCTGCTACGATTGCCACGTTGGCATCAATACAGGAGGGCTCATGCCGGGCTTGGGAACAATCATCAACGTTGTGCTTTTAGTTGCGGGCGGTCTTTTGGGATTAGCGGGCGGCCGCTTCATTACACCGCGCATCCAAGACACGCTCATGAAAGCATCGGGGCTGTGCGTCCTGTTTATCGGCCTGGGCGGCACCATGCAAAAGATGCTCATCATCGATGGAAAGGCGCTGGCGACCACCGGTACCACCATGCTCATCGTCTCATTTGCGCTCGGTTCACTCATCGGCGAGGCCGTCAACTTGGAAGCCGTCATCGAGAACCTTGGTGAATGGCTCAAGCGCAAGACTGGCAGTGAGGGCGATAACGAGTTCACCAACGCTTTTGTCTCGACTTCACTCACCGTCTGCATCGGTGCCATGGCTATCGTGGGATCAATCCAAGACGGCCTGCTCGGCGACTGGTCCACGCTCGCCCTCAAGGGAGCGCTGGACTGCATCATCGTCTGCACCATGACGGCGTCGCTCGGACGCGGCTGCATCTTCTCGGCCCTGCCCGTAGCCGTGTTCCAGGGGACGATCACGTTGTTTGCCGGCGCGCTCTCCCCCATCATGACCACAGCAGCCCTCAACAGCCTTTCGCTCGTAGGCTCCATGCTCATCTTCTGCGTCGGCGTCAATCTCATCCGTCCTCAGACCTTCCGCACGGCCAATATGCTTCCCTCCGTCGTCATCGCCGTCATCTACGCCCTCCTGTTCTAAATCTATCAACGCAGCGGTATCTCGAACATCTGTTTGATGCTGTGCTATGATATGAGGTCACCGTAGCTGCGTTCGAGAGGAGGAGCGGTGGCCGACCAGGACATCAAGATGCTCATCGAGCGCATTATGGCCGAGGCCCGGACCCATCAGTCTGCTCGCTTCTCAAACGAAGTCTATGCTGACGAGCCGATTCTCAAGACCGGCCGACAGATGCAGAATTTCCTCCCCGATCAGTACCGTAAAATGCGCGAGATATCGCGCTGGCAGGATGACCCCAAGGGCGGCGCGGGCCGTTGGCTTTCGGAAGCCGAGCTTTTCTACCGCCAAGGCCTGCTGATGGCCGACTTTGAAGACGACTGCCCCTACAACGGCACCTTTAAGTCGTACTTTCCCACCTACAACGCCATGAGCGATCGGCAGCTGCGCGGCTATTTTACCTGGCGCGCCCAAGTGCGCCGCGGAACTGTCGAGGAAACGTCTACGTCCTTTGCCTTTCTGTATCTCTATGAGCTGATTTGCGGCATTGGCGTAGATGACCCGCTCGATGGTTTTAACAAGATCAAGGCTTTTTGGGATGCCTATCGCGCCTTCGAGCCCGGCATCGATCGGTTTGCACGCGTGTGGTTGCAGGATTACGCCGTATTCCATGGGCTCGACCCCAAGCTGCTTCGCGACTCTAAAACCGTCATGTTCGATAACGCCCTTATCGAGCTGCGGCGCGCGGCACGAGACCTTGTACCGGCACCGGCACCGTCCGGCCAGACCCCCAAACGTCGCAAAACCTCCGAGCCCACGCTCCCCCTTCCGCCCGATGAGGTGCGTGAGGAGCGACTCATGGCCGCCATCAACGCCCTCTCCACGTACAACCTAAGTAACTCGCGGCTCGACCGCAGCCACCACCGCGATCTGCGCCACGTGGCATGCGCCGTGTATGTCCGTATGGCGCGCTACTATGACACGCACCGAAAGACCGGCATCGTGGCGAGTTTATTTGGGGAGGAGACGGCCATGCCCTACACCATGTTTGCCTCGGCCGTATTCTTTGCGCCCGAGCGCCACGAGGACTGCGAATACCGCCTGGATCCTATCCATATCTACCGTTGCCAAAACGGCTTTTGGGAATGCATGCGTATCCACGGTAGTAGGCAAAAGAGCAGCAAGCTCGGTGAAATGATGCGCGCCTGCGACCAACGGCTGCGCCTGGCCCTAGACCCCACCCATCCCCTGAAGGAGGAGAAGGTCCCCAAATATCTGGCCAAGATCATCGATGACGAGATCGTGGCATGGCTTTCGTGGGACGCCGCACACCAGCCCGTCAAGATCGATATCGATCTGAGTCAGCTGGGGCACATTCGGAGCGCCGCTGCGCAAACGCGCGAAGCGCTTTTGATCGACGAAGAGCGCGAGGACGACGCATCCGCAGAAGCCGAGGCAGCGGACTCAGGGCAACCGGAAGCCGAGCCCGTAGCCGACGCGACGGTC
>CAJMPF010000228.1 GCA_905215195.1 uncultured bacterium
GGTCCGCCCGCGACCGGGGGCAGCGGCTTGCCTGCGGCACGGTCGGCATCCACGCGCGCAGCAGCCTCGAGCGCAAGCTCGGGCGCCACCTGCAGGAATGCCTGGACCCCGCCCTCGCGCGCCTCGATAGCGGCAAGGGAGGCCTGGGCCACCTCGGTAGCGGTAAAGTCGCCGGCGGCAACGCCCGCGGCGATCTGGGCGGCGGTAAGGGAATCGAAGCTCTGAGCCATTACTCGCTCTCCCCCTCTCCCAAAATGGACGGTACGCGGAAGTAGCGGTCGCGCGCGCTGCCGGCGTTTTCCAGCGCAACGTCGAGCGGCAGGTCGCGCTCGGGCTCGCGCAGGTCATCGCCCATCACGTTGGACAGGCTTCCGATAGGATGGAACGTGGGCTCCACGTCGGGCAAGTCATATTGCAGGACGGGCTCGAGCATCTGGACGGCGTCGTTCAGGTAGGACGTCATCTGGGTGAGCTCGTCATCGGTCAGTGCGATCTTTGCGTACTCGGCGATGCCGCGCACGTCTTTCTCGCTGAGTGCCATAGGCGCTCCCTTCCGCATAACAGTTAAACCGCTCTAGTATACAGGGCAACGCCGGCTTGGAGCAGGCGCTTTACCCAAATGCAGCGAAAACGTAACGAGGGCGGCGGGCTGGCAGGCGGCGGGCCGGCGTTTCTGCAACGAAAGCGCACCGTCCATAGCGAAAACCGTTCCGCCCGCAGCGAAAACCGTCTCGCCCGCAACGAAAACCGTCCCGCCCGCAACGAAAAGCATCACAACATTCGACGCTTATCGTCAAAATCGAGATTTTCATCGAATGTTGTGATGCTTTGGAAGCCCCGACCACCACAAAGGTGCCTGTCCCCTTTGCGGTAGTTCTGAACGATGTCCTATGCCGAGGCCTTGGCCTTGCGGCGCTTTCGAATCGCGTGGATCACGATGTCCAGCAGCAACAGCACAATGGCTACGACCACGATGAGCACGGCAAACTCGCGCTTGCCCCAGTGGCGGCCGGCCAGCGACTTTTGCTTGTCGACGTCCTTCTTGTTGTACTTGGTGCGCACGCAATGCACCAGCAGGCGATGGTCGTTTACGCCGTAGGGCGTGCAGGTGACGAGCGTCACCTTGTCGGCGCCGGGCTCGATAGTCAGTGACTCCATCTCCTCGGGCAGTACCACCTCGGAGTCCACCATCTTGTAGGCGAGCGTCTTGTTCATGGTGTGCAGCAGCACCAGGTCGCCGGGCTCCAGCGAATGGATGTCGTCGAACATGCTCAGGTTGCGCATGCCCGAGTGCGCGGTGAGCACGCAATGCGTCGAGGTGCCGCCCACCGGAAGGCTCGTGCCCTCCAGGTGGCCGACGCCCGCCATAAGGACTTCTTCGCTCGTGCCGTGGTAGATGGGCATGCTCACGTCGATGGAAGGGATCTCGACCCAGCTCATCATGGGGTCGCGGTCAAAGATGAGCTGCTGGGCGTAGGGCTCGATCTGGTCGGCGGGAAGCTCGGTGGCCTCGCCCGCCAGCTGCTCGTTAAAGGAGCGCGCCTGGAGCAGGATGCGCTCGCGCTCCTCGGCAGACAGCGCGTCCACGGTGCTGGACACGGTGCTGATCTGGTTGAACACGCCCGAGGCCTCGAGCCGGTCCAAGATCCACGGCCAGGTCATAAGGCCCACGCCAATAAGGATGATGACGATGGTGATGAGCCGGTCGGCCCAGCGCGGCAGTCGCTTGCGGCGGCGCTTGGGCTTTGGTTGAGGTTTGGGCTGAGGGCTTGAGCCACCGCCGGCCGCGGCGTTATTGCTCTTCATATGTTTGGCGCCCTGCACCATCACCGGTCACTCCTTTACAACTCAAGTTGTCTAAACAAATAATAGCCGATTAGCGAGCTTCCGCGCCAGACAACGCAGCTAGGACCGAAGCACCGCCTACGGTCCGAATTCTTGGAGACCTTCTACAGCGCTTCTTGCCATGGATATTCCTTTCCAAACATGCGATCGACTTCGAGCTGAATTCGCTCATCGTCGATTGCCGCCAAAGATAGCGCAAGCGAAATGTTGTCGACACGGGAGGAGTCGGCAAACACGGGTGCATAGCGCCACACTTGGATCATCGCCGTCTCGTTATCCGGCAACTCCCCGTCTGCGACTTCGAGGTCGCTCGGTTGACGCCATGCACTTCTTAAGACGGCCTTTTGTTCCATGCCCGGCGCAGCGAGCATCGAACGCGCGGCGAGCGCCGTCTCCCCGGCGTCAACAAGACAGTCGATCTGCGGCGTCTTCCTTGCAAAAAAGACCTTCGAGACAGGCGAGGAGAGCTCTGCCATGTGCTCACTGAGCAAAAGATCAACAGCAACAGGGAACACGACGACACGTCGCTCGCGACGCTCGCGCCTCGCGAGCCCCCTGTCGACAAGCTCGGTTATGGCCTCACTCGCACGGCTTGCCGAGATCCCAAGCGCACGACAAAGGTCATAGGGACGATATGGCTCCTGGGCTGCTCCCCAGATTGCGGCAGCCTGCGCGTTGGGTGACATCTTGGTCGCGTGATTGCGAAACCGGGCACCGCCCCTCTCCGTGCAAGCTGTGCCCATAAATGGAAGAAAAGCCTGTCTACCGGAACAGACAAAGGGAATCCCTTGTGCGACCAATGCTTTGCGCTGACGCGCATCGGCATCAGGAAACGAAACGACAACAGGAGTCTCCGCACGCAAGGCCAGCTGACTATAGACCCTCTTAGCCTCGGGAAGCCCGACGCCAGTAGGCAAACTTGCAAGCAAAAACGAAAAACCGTTTGCGTCAACAGCGCGGACCTCAATCGCCCGCAGATGCAGCGGCAAGCGTGCGGATCCAGGCCAAGTTTTGGCCTTGGCGGAGAGGCCTAGTGCTTCTTGTAAGTAGATTAGCGCTTCGTTCATTTCCATCGTTTTCGTTTGATTCCATTTTTAATTGGAATTATACATAATTTTCGGAATTAACGAGATTCCGTTCGTGCCTAAGCCCATATTTACGTTTTCAAAATGTCCCGAATCGGCTGAGCGATTCGGGATACAATGTCAATAGAAAACGACGCACCCCGCGTAAATGTTTGGGAGCGCGGGCGGCCTAGTTTTCAGCTTTTGTTAAATGCCCGGGATTCGACCCCCGGGCATTCTTATTTGCGCTTTCGGCGCAAATGCCGTCCACCGTCCGCACCGCGCG
>CAJMPF010000229.1 GCA_905215195.1 uncultured bacterium
GCAAAGAGGCTCGCCGCACGAAGTGCGCAGCGAGCCTCTTTGCATGTCCGAGGACACCAATTTAATTTAGCGTGGTTCCCTAAAGGACGACAACGCAGGAGACCCGGCAAGGCCGGGAGCACTTTGTCTCGCAAACATTCCGCAGCCGCGAAGCGGCGAGGACGTTTGAGAGGCAAAGTGCGTAGGCCTTACCGGGTCTCCGGTGGGAGTTGAGTCCCTTTAGAACTTGTCGTGGAAGGTACGCGCAATGACCTCGTCCTGCTGCTCCTTGGTGAGCGTGTGGAAGTTCACGGCATAGCCGGAAACGCGGATGGTCAGCTGCGGGTACTTCTCGGGGTGAGCCTGAGCGTCGAGCAGCGTCTCACGGTTGAAGACGTTGATGTTCAGGTGGTGGCCACCCTTCTCGGCGTAAGCGTCGAGCATGTGGACCAGGTTATCGGCCTGAGTCTCGGAAACTTCAGAAACCTTCATAATGTGTCTCCTTCGATTAATAGGCGCCGGCCGAAACCGGCGCGCTAATCAGTAATCGTTATTGTTAGTATAGCACTAACAATAGTTACTCGCCCAGCTGATCAAGGTCGATATCGCCAAAGAACACCTGGTCCTCCTTGCCGAGCGCACTCGGGATGATGGAGAAGGTGTTGGAGATGCCGTCCTGAGCATCGCGGAACGGGAGCTTGGAAACCGAAGACAGCGAAGCGATGGCGCCGTGGCTATCGCGCTTGTGCATGGGGTTAGCACCCGGGGCGAACGGCTGACCAGCCTTGCGGCCGTCGGGCGTGGAGCCGGTCTTCTTACCGTACACGACGTTGGAGGTAATGGTCAGAACCGAGGTCGTGGGCACGGAGTTGCGGTAGGTGTCGTTCATGCGGATGTACTCCATGAACTGGTGCACAACGTCGTGAGCGATCTGGTCGACGCGGTCGTCGTCGTTGCCGTACTTGGGGAACTCGCCCTCGGTCTCGAAGTCGACGATGATGCCGTTCTCGTCACGGACGGGGTGGACCTTGGCGTACTTGATGGCGGACAGGGAGTCAGCCACGACGGAAAGGCCAGCGATGCCCGTAGCGAACCAGCGGTGCACGTGCTTGTCGTGCAGAGCCATCTGAATGCGCTCGTAGCAATACTTGTCGTGCATGTAGTGAATGATGTTCAGCGAGTTGACGTACACGCCAGCGAGCCACTTCATCATGTCGTTGTACTTGGCCACAACGTCGTCGTAATCGAGCGTATCGCCCTCGACGGCGCGATACTTGGGGCCGACCTGCTTCTTGGAGACCTCGTCGACGCCGCCGTTGAGTGCGTACAGCAGGCACTTGGCCAGGTTGGCGCGGGCGCCGAAGAACTGCATCTCCTTGCCAATGCGCATGGAGGACACGCAGCAGGCGATGCCGTAGTCGTCGCCGTGGTAAACGCGCATGAGGTCGTCGTTCTCGTACTGGATCGAGGAGCTGGCGACGGAAGTCTTGGCGCAGAACTTCTTGAAGTTCTCGGGCAGACGGGTCGACCACAGAATGGTCATGTTGGGCTCGGGGCTGGTGCCCATGTTCTCGAGCGTGTGCAGGTAGCGGTAGCTCATCTTGGTAACGAGCGTACGGCCGTCAACACCCATGCCGCCGATGGACTCGGTGACCCACTGCGGGTCGCCGGTAAACAGGGCCTGGTACTCGGGGGTACGGGCAAACTTGACCATGCGAAGCTTCATGATGAAGTGATCCACGAACTCCTGGATCTGCTCCTCGGTGAAGGTACCGTTGGCAAGGTCGCGCTCAGCGTAGATGTCGATGAACGTGGAGGTACGGCCGATGGACATGGCAGCGCCGTTCTGCTCCTTGACGGCAGCAAGGTAGGCGAAGTACATCCACTGGATGGCCTCCTGCGTGTTGGTAGCAGGGTTGGAAATGTCGAAACCATAGGTCTCGGCCATCATCTTGAGCTCGCCGAGGGCGCGGATCTGCTCCTGCAGCTCCTCACGATCGCGGATGTTGTCGGCGGTCATGACCGTCGGGGTGGAAGCCTTCTGGGCCTCCTTGTCCTTGATCAGGTAGTCGACGCCGTACAGGGCGACACGACGGTAGTCGCCGATGATGCGGCCGCGGCCATAGCCATCGGGCAGACCGGTGATGATGTGAGCCGAGCGGCAAGCACGCATCTCGGGAGTGTAAACATCGAAGACGCCAGCGTTGTGGGTCTTACGCTCGAAGGTGTAGCGCTCGACAACGTTCTCGTCGACCTTATAGCCGTGCTGGCTGGCAGCCTGGCAAGCGATGCGGATACCGCCGTTGACGTGCAGCGCGCGCTTGAGCGGCTTGTCGGTCTGGAGGCCGACGATAGTCTCCTTGTCGCGATGGGCGTTATCGATGTAGCCAGCGGGGTGGCTCACGATACCTGTGACGATCTTGGTGTCCATATCGAGGACACCACCCTGCTCGCGCTCCTTAAGCAGCAGGTCGAGAACCTCGCCCCACAGCTCCTTGGTACGCTCGGTCGGACCGACGAGGAACGACTCGTCGCCCTCGTAGGGGGTGTAGTTCTTCTGGATGAAGTCTCGGACGTCAACCTCTCCCGTCCAGATGCCTTCCTTGAAGCCTTCCCATGCCTCCTGCATTGTGTAACCACGCTCCTAGTTACGTGTAATGCGGCGCTCTCTCACACCGCTGCTTATTGAATTCTTGAATTTTCGGCTTGCACTACCGGCTTCTTCCGTTCTTCACCACACGTTGGTGCAGGGAAAACGTTTGTCCACCTTGGAACTACAACCCAAAACCCAAGATTTCACCCGTCTGAGAAGGATAACATAGCGACCCTCTCCATCTGGGCTGTTATATGTTTCTTTTTTTATATCATAAGGGCGTTTTTTACAAATCCGCAGGAAACGCGAGCGCGAACAACTACCGTTCACCGATTTGTATGTTATTTTTCCTTGCCTTTGTACGACGTTCGCTCTAGCTGTTATGCCAGCTTTATCAAGGTAAAGTACCTCTGAGTAGGTTTTGAGACATGCCCAGAGATCTACCCCTAGCCTTGCTGATACCGACGGTGTACGGAGGTCGCCTAAAGGTAGTTTTCTAGGCATGACCCCACAATTACCGTATAGGGTGCGCGTGCAAGGGTATCATCTTTCACCGGAAATAGTTTCTAGTGTTAGGGGTTTTCGGTGGAAGATACCGATTTCCGTGAACTT
>CAJMPF010000230.1 GCA_905215195.1 uncultured bacterium
CGGGCTTCGGCGGCCTCCTCGGTGACGCCAAGGGCCACGGCGAACTCTTCGATGGAGCGGCGTTTGGCCTCCTTGAGTACGCGCATGTAGTAGGAGCTGGGTTTTTTATCAGCTTCCTCGGCCTGACGAATGCGGTGCATCATGGTCTTTGCCACGCGGACCGTCTCGGGCGCGCCCAGCTTGAGCTGCTGCTTAAAGTGCGTCTCCTCAAGCGAGCTGTTGCGTTCGGTAAAGGTGTCGCACTCCAGCTCGTCATAGTGGCTCAGCAGGTGCTCGGCATCTTGCTGCGAGATGGCGGCGTGCAAACGGTCGGCCTGCGCCACGGGGTACATGAGGATCGTCTGCGTATGTCCCTGCTTGGTCTCGAGCAGCAGCATGGGCTGCGGTGTGTCGTCCCTAAAACCGACGACGGTGCAGACTCCCTGGCCCGGATGAATGACGTGTTGACCGATTGAGAACATGCTACCTCCAACTTATACGAATTTACGTATGTCTAGAATAACATGCTGACGTGCGCAAACCCTTACTTTATGCAGGAAAAGCACACAACTCTGATAGGTAAGAGTATTCGATAACAGGCGCAGCTCATTCACATCTTTATGCATTTTCAACGCCTGCATAATCTGCAGGCAGACCGGCATCTTTGAGTGACTCCATACAAGCTGTAGTCAATTTTGTGCATATGCAATATCTATTAGCTTTACCCTGCGACAGTGCCCGTCGCTTGTGATAGAGTGCTACAAACTCTGGCTTTTGCCCTACGAGTGACCAAGAGCTCGGGGGCTTTAACACAAGGAGGATCTATGCCCGAGAAGATTGAAGAGTTGGTACGCGCTGCGCTTGCTGCGGCCCAGGAGGCCGGCGACCTTTCCGCATTTGAACTTGACGATTGCGCTATCGAGCGACCGGCTGACACTTCTCATGGCGAGTGGACCTCTACCATGGCCCTGAAGTCCGCCAAGCTGGCCCACTGCGCCCCGCGCAAGATCGCCGAGGCCATCGTCGCCCATATGCCCGAGGACCCCGCGATCGAGAAGGTCGAGATCGCAGGCCCCGGCTTTATCAACTTCTACCTCTCCGTCGCCGTCAAGAATGCCATCTTTGGCGAGGCTCGCGAGAAGGGCATGGACTTCGCTAAGTCCAACGTCGGTGGTGGCCTGAAGACCCAGGTCGAGTTCGTTTCCGCCAACCCCGTCGGCCCCATGCACATCGGCCACGGCCGCTGGGCCGCGTTGGGCGACTCGCTCTGCCGCGTTATGGATCACGCCGGTTACGACATCCAGCGTGAGTTCTACATCAACGACCACGGCTCTCAGATGAACACCTTCGGCAACTCCATCAGCACGCGCTATATGCAGCTTGCCGACATCATCGCCAAGCAGGGCGTGGATATCGACGAGGCTCACAAGCTGCTGATCGCCGACCGCGACGCCTTTGTTGCCGACGAGAACGACGAGCATCCCGAGACCCATCCGTATCAGGACAACTTTGCCGAGACCCTGGGCAAGGACTCCTACGGCGGCGACTACATCATCGACGAGGCCGCCGAGTTCTGGCGCACCGACGGCGATAAGTGGGTCAACGCCGATCCGCAGAAGCGCATGGAGAGCTTCCGCGAGCGCGGCTATGTAAAGATGGTCGACAACATGCGCGACCTTTGCCACGCCGTTAACTGCGACTTCGATCGTTGGTTCTCCGAGCGCTCGCTGTATGTGAAGGACACCGAGGGCGAGACCGCCGGCACCTCCGCCGTCGACCGCGCTTTTGAGAAGCTCGACAAGATGGGCTACCTCTACACCAAGGACGGCGCCCTGTGGTTCCGCTCCACCGACCTGGGCGATGACAAGGACCGCGTCCTGATCAAGTCCGACGGCGAGTACACCTACTTCGCCTCCGACGTTGCCTATCACTGGGATAAGTTCCAGCGCGTCGACCACGTCATCGACATCTGGGGCGCCGACCACCACGGCTACATCGAGCGCGTCCGCTGCGTCTGCGATGCTCTTGGCTATCCCGGCAAGTTTGAGGTTCTGCTGGGCCAGCTCGTCAACCTGCTGCGTAACGGCAAGCCCGTACGTATGTCCAAGCGCAAGGGCACCATGGTGACCCTGCAGGAGCTCGTCGACGAGGTCGGCTCCGATGCCGCTCGCTACACGCTCATCTCCAAGAGCTCCAACCAGATGGTTGACTTCGATATTGAGGCTGTTAAGAAGCGCGACAACTCCAACCCGGTGTACTACGTGCAGTACGCTCACGCCCGCGTGTGCTCCATCCTGCGCCGTGCCGCCGACGTTACGCCCGAGCAGGCTGACGAGATGGGCATGAAGGCCGTCGCCGCCAAGGCCATCGGTGAGAACGTCGATTACTCGCTACTGACCGACCCGACCGAGCTTGCCCTTTCGCGCAAGCTCAACGAGCTCACCGACCTGATTGCCAGCTGCGCTCGCGACCGCGCCCCGTTCCGTCTGACGCACTTTGCTGAGGAACTCGCCGGCGACTTCCACAGCTTCTACGCTGCCTGCCAGGTTCTGCCGAGTGAGGGCCGTCCCGTCGACCCCGAGCTTTCGCGCGCCCGCCTGGCCGCTTGCGACGCCGTCCGCGTGACGCTCGCCCTGGTGCTCACCCTCGTTGGCGTTTCTGCGCCCGAGCAGATGTAAGCTACGGGTCATTTGACCGTGTAGGTTCGGCTTTGCTGAGCCCTATAAGCCCGATCTCCATGCGGAGGTCGGGCTTTTTGCACAAACGCCGTCGTATTGACGAATTTGGGACTGCTGGAAATACGAAACTATGCCGGTTTACTACGATGAATTGAGAAATTCCAACCACGCCGGCTTTTCGCAAAAAAGTGCAAGGCATCTACCTGCGGTTTTACTTCAACAAATTTCGGAGTGGTCGCGGTTGAGCGATTCATCGTAGTAAACCGTCATAGTTTTGGCGGAGGCATTCAGGTTTGTGGGCGGTAAACCAAAGAGTGTCCCTTTTGACTAGTCGTTTAAGAACGTCCCCAATGACTAAGTTGCAGGTGGCGGCGGTTGTGTTACACTAACGCTGCGTATATGACGCAATCATCTCGATACAGATCAATGATGTCCGTCGTTTTGAACGGAACTAGACTGTTTAGCCGCCCTGAAGGTTTATGCAGGGAGCATGTGATCACAGGGCTTGAAAAGAAAGTTGAGCAAA
>CAJMPF010000231.1 GCA_905215195.1 uncultured bacterium
AAGGTCAGCGCCCTCTCATTTCACGTCACCTTGGCGCAAATGCGGCTCGCTCGCTGTCGTGTGCTCAGCCTGCGGCGTTACCATGGTCCATTAGGGACGGAGGAAAACAGATCATTTTCCTTGGTTCGCGGAACTAGATCACGATTCCGCAACAGTGGTCGATTTCGTGTTGGATGATCTCGGCGGTGTAGCCCGAGAAGTTTTTGATACGGTGGACGAAGTTCTCGTCCAGATATTCCACCTTAATGCGGCGATAACGAGTGCAGGGACGCTCGCCGACGAGCGAAAGACATCCTTCGCTCGTCTGGTAGGCATTGACCTGCTCAAGAATTTGCGGGTTGTACATGAGCAGCGCCCTGTTGCCGTCCTTTACGCAGATGATGCGCTTGCGCACGCCAATCATGTTGGCGGCGAGGCCCACGCACTCGTGTTCATGCTCGTGGAGCGTATCCAGGAGGTCTTGCCCGATCACGGCGTCGTCGGGTCCTGCGTCTTCGGAAGGCAGGCGCAAAAAGAACTCGGATTTCATGATGGGCTTAATCATGGCGGGCTCCTCATGTCTCATGCTTTCGTGGACTTTTAATAATAGCGCGGAAGGAAAGCTGCGCGTTCGCGTTACAATTTTTCGACGTTGGACCATGTTGCCAGACTCGTCGTGTACGGCGTCTGGCGTAAGTCTAGGGCTCATTTTCGCCCTGGACTGTTCCTCTGGGGCGATGCGACTGTCGTTCCAAGAGGAAGGAAATGCATGGGGAGCAAATCTCAGCAACAAGTTCAAGCACCGCCATCGGCCACTGCGGCAATTCTCGTCGTAATGTATATTGCAGCCTTTGTTGCCGCGTTTAACGAGAACATCATTAACGTGGCGTTGCGCGACATTATGGCGGCCTTTTCGGTGAGTGCCACCACGGCGCAGTGGCTCGTTTCGGGCTACATGATCGTGACGTCGATCTTTACGGCCATCATGGCCTTCCTGTCCGGCCGTTTCTCGACGCGCAAGCTGCTGTTTTTCGCATGCGGATGCGTGGTCGCCGGCGAAGTCCTGTGCCTGTTCGCTCCGTCGTTTAGCGTTTTGCTGCCAAGCCGTATTTTGCAGGCTGTGGGATCGGGCATCTTGTTCCCGCTCATGATGAACGTGGTGCTGTCTTGCGCCCCGCGCGAGAAGCTCGGTCTGTATCTGAGCCTAGGCGGTGCCTGCATTACGCTAGGGCCGGCGTTTGGACCCGTGATCAGCGGTCTTATGTGCACGTTGTTTGGCTGGAGGGCGGTGTTCGTAGTACCGCTGGTGGGCGGTATTGTGGTCGCTGCGGCGGGCGTAAAGCATGTTCAGAATGTCGGAGAGCGCTCGAACACCACGCTTGATATTCTGTCGGTTGTTTTGCTCGCCGCCGGCATTACGGCATTTGTGTATTCCGTAGGCGAGTTCTCGACCAATCTGATTGCCGGTATCGCGGCGCTTTTCGCCGCCATTGTGCTGCTCGGCCTGTTTGCGGCCCGCCAGCTCAAGCTCGAGCATCCGGTGCTTAACGTGCATCCCATGGCGAGCATTCGCTTTTGGCCGGCGTGTCTGCTCGTCGTTGTGTCGATGATGACGACGTTCTCGATGAGCGTTTTGTTGCCGCTCTATTTTGGGGGCGCATACGGCATGACCGCACTTGTTGCGGGCTTGCTCATTTTGCCTGCGATTGCCTGCAACGCCGTGACCTCGATTGTTGGCGGACGCGTGATGGACGCCCGTGGCGCATGGCCGCTGCTGCCGGTCGGCTTTGCCCTGATTGCCGTGGGGCAGACTGCAATCTCGATGACGGCGGCGAGTATGAACATCGGCGTCGTCGTGGCACTGACCGTTGTGGTGTATGCCGGAGTCGGTTTGGTGCTGAGCCCCTCGCAAACGGCCGGCTTGGAGACGCTACCCGCCGCTGAACATCCTCACGGAACGGCATTGCTTAACACGTGGACTATGATTGCCGCATCGTTTGGCCCGTCGCTGTTTATCGGTCTGCTCTCGAGTTCTGCTGCGACCGCCGGCGCCGCTGGCGCTGCGACAGACGTTGCCCAGGCGATTGGATTTGCAGCTGCCGTGCGTGTAGCGGCCGTGATTGCCGTGGTCGGGTTCGTGGCGTCGCTGGTGTACGCTCGTCGCGAGTCACACATGTCGCATTAATGTGTGCACATAGATTCTGCAGCTAGATTGGATGGCGACACCATAAACTAATGGACGTTTTGCCGAGAGGCATGAATGTTTAAAGCGCAAAGAGTGCGCGACGGGCCCCGCGAATGGGGCGATGATGCCCGAGAGGGCCAAGAAGGAGTCTCATGTCCGAGAACGAAGAGATCATGAACGAGACCGAGAACGAGACCATGGCTGCCGAGGTCGAGGCAGTCGAGACCGTGGAGACCGAAGCTGCCGAGGTTGAGGCTGCTGACGAGGTTTCCGCCGAGGAGGAGGCCGAGGTTGTCGAGGCCGCCGTTGATTACGATGACGAAGAGCTGATGGACAAGATGCAGAAGGCCGCCCGCCTGCTGCGTAGCCGTCGCTTTGCTATTTCCAAGGAGGAGGAGGCCAAGGCCGAGCGCATGGCGAACATCGAGCGCGCCATCAAGCTTCTTGACCTCAAGCCCAAGATGGAGCAGAAGGAAATGTCCGACCTGCTGGGCATGCGCCTCCGTGAGCTTGATGGCCTGATGGCCGAGGCCGAGGCTGCCGATCTGGTCGGCCGCATTGACGACGCCGAGGGCGATATGCGCAAGATCGTCGTCTTCGCTGCCGAGGACGCCGCTGAGGGCCTGGTCGAGCTTGCCAACAAGAAGGAGAAGCTCCTGCCCGAGCTTTCTTACGAGGAGGCCACCGAGCTGATGGCCGCCCTCGATAAGGTTATCGCTCCGCTCGTCGCCATGGGCCTGGACGAGGATCGCGGTCCTCGCGGCGGCCGTGACGACCGTGGTGGCCGTGGCGGCGACCGTGGCGGTCGCGGCGGCTTTGGCGATCGTGGTGGCCGTGGTGGCGACCGTGGCGGTCGCGGTGGCGATCGTGGCGGCCGTGGCGGCTTTGGTGACCGGGGCGGCGACCGTGGCGGTCGCGGCGGCTTTGGCGGCAACCGTGGTGGCTATGGCGATCGCGGTGGCAACCGTGGCGGCTTCGGCGGCAACCGTGGTAACGACC
>CAJMPF010000232.1 GCA_905215195.1 uncultured bacterium
AGTCGTACATGGCAGCCCCTTTTAACGTGAACACCTGAAACTATGTATCGGCAATAGAAAAATTGCCGTTTACCTGGATCAATCCGAATAATATCGCAATAATACACATAGGTTCAACCTAGCCTGTACCGCGCAATGGACAGCATCTTGGGTCTTTGTCAAATCTCGAAAATGATCGATAGGCTTAAGCATTTTCGGGGCATCGGAACGATTAGGCTAACTAGCGAGCTCATTAGCCAGAGCGGCAATCTGGGCACGCGCAGCATCATCTACTGAACCGCGCACGGTAACAACCGTTTCCGCAAACTCGATACCGGCCATCTGTTCCATCTGCGCACGCATTGCCTTGGCGGCTACTGGAGCCCAGGTGCCAGATTCGATGAAGGCCACCTTGCGGTTTTGATACGCGTGCTCGGCAAGCGTATGGATAAAGGTGCTCATGAACGGGAAGATCTCGCCCTGATAGGTGATGGAAGCGAGCACCAGGCGGTCGTAGCGGAACGCATCCTCAACGGCCTCGGCCATGTCGTCGCGAGCCAGGTCAAAGACGGAAACCTTCTGGCCGCGAGCCTCAAGCGCAGATGCAAGCTCCTCAACGGCAGCCTTCAGATGGCCGTACACGCTCGCATAGGCAATCGTGATGCCCTCGTCTTCGGGCTGATAGCTCGACCAGGTGTTATAGGTGTCGAGGTAGTAGCCCAGGTTCTCGGTCAGCACGGGGCCGTGGAGCGGACAGATGATCTGAATGTCCAGGTCGGCGGCCTTCTTGAGAACGGCCTGCACGAACTTGCCGAACTTACCGACGATGCCAAAGTAGTAGCGGCGAGCCTCGCAAGCCCACCCTTCCGGATCCTCGATGTCGTTGGCGCCAAACTTGCCAAAGCCGTCGGCACTAAAGAGCACCTTGTCGGTGGACTCGTAGGAGAAAATCACCTCGGGCCAGTGAACGTTGGGAGCGCCGATAAACGTTAGGCTGTGGCCGCCCAGATCGAGCACATCGCCCTCTTTGACGACCATTTTGCGCTCGGGGAAGTCGGTGCCAAAGTAGTTGCCCATCATGCGGAAAGCACCCATGCTGGCCACGATCTGCGCCTGGGGATAGCGCTCCATAAAGGCAGCGATACCGGCGGAGTGATCGGGCTCCATGTGATGGACAACCAGGTAGTCGGGCGTACGGCCATCGAGCACGGCCTCGAGGTTGCCGAGCCACTCGTCAACAAAACCGCCGTCGACCGAATCGGCGACAGCGATTTTATCGCCCAAGATAACATAGCTGTTGTATGCCATGCCGTTCTCGGACACGTCGTACTGGCCCTCGAACAGGTCAATGTCGTGATCGTCGACACCGATGTAGCGAATATCCTTGGTGATCTCCATCAGGCAAAGCCTCCTAGATAGACAAAAGAACCCGTCTATCATAACACTCGCCTTCATAGCCACGGCTATCCGTCAGCATCCTTACCGATTGTAATTGAGGCGGAATATACTGCCGTTGACCTGCACAAACTATGCGCGCAGTATCGCCGTGCTATGTCGAATAATGAGCTGGCCGGGAATACGAATGGCAACGGTTTTGTCCGCCGTACCCGCCTCGGGAACCGCATGCTCGAATACCTCGCGTCCGCGCTGATGTAGATCGAATCGCACGGTCGTGAGCTCGTTGTGTGCCACAAAATCATCGAGCGAATCATCGACGCCCACCACGCTCACGTCCTCGGGCACGCGCAGACCGCTATCGCGCAGCGCTGCAATCGCGCCATTTGCCATCTGGTCGTTTGCCGCATAAATCGCCGTCATGGTGCGATCGTGCTCGGCCAGGTACCTGCCAGCCTCGTAACCGCTGTTGGCAGACCAGTCGCCCTCGAGCGGCTCTGCCGGCTCGATGTGTTTACGCTCGAGTGCATCCTGCCAACCGGCGCGACGAAATTGTTCGTCGACCGAGAACGACGGGCCGCCAATATAGCGAATCTGCTCGTGCCCCAGCTCAAACAGGTGATCCATAAGCAATAGCGAGCAGCCGTAATGGTCGGAATCGACCGTGGTCACCCGCGGGTGCGCATACATGGTAACGATGACCGTGCCAATGCCCGGCAGTGGATCAAACGTCTCAAAATCGGGCGCCATGCGGCTCATGCCGATGATGATGCCGTCCACCGGCAATGCGGCCATACGACGCGTGGCCTCGGCAAGCGAGAATTCCTCGGTCTTGGACATCTCGACCAGCGTGATGGCGCAATTATGCTCGCGAGCAGCGCTGGCGATGCCGTCGATCATTGAGAGGTTGCCAAACTTGGTGACATCGTTGATGCATAGGCCTACCGAATGGTAACGGCCGTCGCGCAGCGAGCGACCGGCATAACTCGGACGAAAGCCGAGCTCTTGCATAGCGGCCTGCACGCGCTGGCGCGTCTGTTCGTTAACGTTGGGCAAGCCGTTGGCGACGCGCGAAACCGTCTGCTGCGAAACGCCAGCAGCGCGGGCGACGTCGGCCATGGAAACCGGACGCGTACCTGTATCGTTGGACGGGCGCCTTGCCACAGGATCACCTTCACCCTTGCGAGATCTGAATAGCGTGAATGCCGGCCTGGGCAGAAATACATCCCGCGCCGAGGCCCGCTATCGTCGGACGCATGTTAACGTACTCTACTTTTTCTATCTGCATCTCTTCTGCTTTATAAGTCCATACGGCAGTACCGTTCACGGCTGTATTTCTACCGATTACCAGATTCTCAAAAAGTGACAGGCGATGTGTTATGAGTACGTTAACATAGCCCGTAACGTGCGGTATCGTGAACACTTGGTTCATGCCGCTTCAAGTTGTTAACGTACTCATAACGACGCAAAACCCACCCGTGCGCGCCAAGGAAAGGACTCCCATGACCACCCCCGACGAAAAGACATTCGCCACACTCACCAAGCTGTTTGAGGAGGAGTTTGGCCCCATCGACGAGCGCCAGGTGCTCTACGTGCACGCGCCCGGCCGTTCCGAGATCAGCGGCAACCACACCGACCACGAGGGTGGCCACGTTATCGCTGGCTCGCTCGATGTCGCTGTCGACGGCATCGCCGTGGCAACCGACTCCAACAAGGTCCGCATTGCCGATGAGGGCTACCCTACCTTTGAGATCACGCTCGACACGCTGGATGTTC
>CAJMPF010000233.1 GCA_905215195.1 uncultured bacterium
ACGGAGTCGACAACAGCCTCGGCGGCGTCCGAATCCTCGGCCAGCACGCCAGCCTCAGCCTGGGCAACCGCAACCTTGGCGGCAGCCTCGGCGGCCTGGGCCTCCTCGCGGGCACGGTCCTCGGCCAGCAGCTCCTGGTACAGGCCCTCACCCGGCAGCTCCTCACTGCGAGCGATCTTGCCCAGCACGCCGTTGACGAACGACGCAGACTGGTCGGTGCCATAGGCCTTGGCAAGCTCGACTGCCTCGTTGATCACGATGGCGTCCGAAACCTCCTCGTCGGTGAGGAAACGCATCTCGTAAACGGCGATACGCAGCAGATTACGATCGGCGCCGGGCATGCGCATAAGATCCCAGTTCTTGGCGACGGCGCGCAGGGCACAGTCGATGCGATCAATGTGCTCGTAGGCACCACGGCAAAGCTCGAGCGCATAGGGGTCGAGGGGGCCCTTCGAGATCAGGAAATCGCCCTCGAGGACGCGCTCGAGCGGGCTGTCCGTGGCCTCGGCCTGGAACAGCAGCTGCAGCGCCTGACTGCGGGCAAGCGTGCGCCCGCGATAAACCTTAAGGCTCAAAGGTTACTCCTTGGGGAAAACGAGGCCGTCAATGCAAACGTCAACGCGCTCGACCTCGACGCCCACCTGAGCATCGATGGCAGCGACCACGGCGGCGCGAACGGCCTCGGCGAGCTTCTTGAACGGATAGCCAAAGAACACCACGACGCGCACGGTAAGTGCGAGCTTGTCGCCGATGACCTCGGCCTCGACCGCCGGCTCGGAAGCAGGGGCCTTGGACGAGAGCATCATGGAGACAAGGTTGGTGGCAAGGTCCTTGACGCCAACGGAGGCGATGCCCTCGACATCCGACACGGCGCGCGAGACGATGGCGGTCAGAACATCGGGCGAAATGCCGATGCCGTCAATCTTGATTTCCTGGGGCATGAGTCCTCCTAGAAGAGTTGGTTGCTAGACGCGGGAGACGAACTTGCCGTCGCGGGTGTCAACCTTGATGACCTCGCCCTCGTTGAGGTACATGGGGACCTGGATGACAGCGCCGGTGTCGATCGTGGCCGGCTTGGTGGAACCCTGGACGGTGTCGCCCTTAAAGCCCGGGTCGGTCTGGACGATGGTGGTCTCGATGAACATCGGCGGGGTCACGCCCATGAGCTCATCGTCGGCGAAGAGCAGCTGGCAAATGTCGTTCTCGCGCAGCCACTTGGAGTTCTCGCCCACCATGTCCTCGGGAACGGGAACCTGCTCATAGGTCTCGTTGTCCATGAAGATGTAGTCGGCGCCATCGTTGTAGAGGTACTGGAACTCACGGGTGGTGAGCATGACGCTCTCGAACTTGGTGCCGGCGTTGCAGGTGTTCTCGACGACGCGGCCGCTCTTGATGTCGCGGGTCTTGTAGCGCACAAACGCGCCGCCCTTGCCCGGCTTGACATGCTGGAACTCGACGATGGTGTAGACCTTGTCCTTAATGCGGAGACCGAGGCCGTTCTTGAAGTCGGCGGTAGAAATGGTAGGCATAGCGACCTTTCTTGTTATGGGCAGAACGCACAAGCGTCCAAATTACATACGACAGAAATTATACACTTGCAGACGGCTGCTGCAGCGAGCGCATAAAAAGAGAACGCGGGGCGCCCGAATTGATCCGGACGCCCCGCCCCAAAAATCTATCGAAATGGGCTAGCAATCGATGACGTGCAGGTCGTGCGGGGTCTTGGTGAAGGGCTCGTAGCCGTTCTCGGTGACCACGCCGTAGTCCTCCAGACGCACGCCGCCCACACCGGGCAGATACACGCCGGGCTCCATGGTGATAACCGAGCCGACCTCGATGGTGTTCTTGCTGCGGTTGAAGTTGGGCAGCTCATGGATGTCGATGCCCACGCCGTGGCCCAGACCATGGTTGTAGTAATCGCCATAGCCGGCATCGCCAATAATCTTCTTGGAAAGCTTGAAAATGTCGTTGCCCTCGACGCCCGGATGGATGGCGGCGACGCACTCCTCGTGCGTACGGCGCACGAGCGCGTACAGGTCGAGCTGCTCCTGGGTGGGCTCGCCCATCACGACGGTGCGCGTCATGTCGGAACGATAATCGCAGTAGCCCGCGCCGTAATCCATGAGAACGAAATCGCCCTTCTCGATGACACGGTCACTCGGGACGGCATGCGGGTTGGCGGTGTTGGGACCGCTCGCCACGATGGAGCCGAAGGCCAGGCTGTCGGCGCCGTTGGCGAACATAAAGTTCTCGAGCTCGTTGCGAACCTGCTTCTCGGTCATACCGGGTTTAATAAAGCCGAGCATATGCTGGAAGGCGGCATCGGTGATCGACTGCGCATGGCGCATGAGCTCGATCTCCTCGGTATCCTTGATGGCGCGCATCTTGCGGATGTCGTCGTGCATCAACGGCAGCATGCAGGCGACAGAGCGGTCCTCCAGGCCGCGCTGAATGCCCTGGTAGAAATTAATCTGCATATCGTCCTCGACAGCGCAGACGCGGCACTTGTTGGCTGCGATCTTGCCGGCGACCCAACCGGGGATGGTGCCCTCGTCCATGTCGTAGACCCAGGGGCTGCCGGCGGGCGTGTTCTCCTCAAAGCTGTTGAGGTAGCGCGAGTCGGTGTGGAACAGGCACTGGTCGGCCGTAATAAACGCAGCGTGCGGGAACTCGAAGGTGTAGTCGAAGACGCCCTTCACGCCCGTAAGCCAACGAAGGTTGGCCTCGTCGCGCACCACGATGGCGTCGTAGCCACGCTCGACCATCAGGGCACGGACACGCTCGATACGACCGGCAGGACCGGCAGCAAACTCAGACATGCAGATTCCTTTCTTGATGTCCTCAATAAAAGCGGGACGGACTCAATCAGCGCACGGAACCGTAAACGATTCGCAACCGATTAAAACCCGTCCCTCAAAATGATACGAAAGACGATGGATGTCAATAAAGTTAGAGAAGTTCCCTGCGAGAAGCCAGATACGCCTGCGCATGGCGCTCGAGAACCTCGTCCTCTACATTTGTAAGACGGATAGCACCAAGTGCCGCGGGCAGCGGCAGCATGCTGGGATTAGAGCGTGCGAACTCGTGCCTGTGGCACTCCG
>CAJMPF010000234.1 GCA_905215195.1 uncultured bacterium
CCGCCACAACGCAAAACGGGGCCCGCGCGCAGCGCAGACCCCGTCAAAAAAGATAATTCCCGGTACCTAGTACTGCTCGATACCCATATAGCGACGAACCTCGGGACTGTGGTCGAATACCTTGCCGCGAGCGGCACGCAGCTCGCAGCTCATGTTGTAGAAGAAGATCGGCTCCAGGTACGAACGCACGCTGGCGGGCACCTCGCCCACGCCGTACTCGAGTGCATCGAGCACCATTACCGTATCGGTATGCGTGTTGAGGAACGCCAACGCGCGCTCCTCCATGGGGCGGCACTCGCCCGATCCGAGCTGCACAAAGTAGAACACGCCGGGCTCGGTGGCCTCGAACGGGCCGTGGAAATACTCGCCGGAGTGGATATAGCAGCAGTGCTGCCACTGCATCTCCATGAGCGAGCAGATGGCCATGGCATAGGTCTGGCTAAAGTTGGGGCCGGAACCAAGGATATAGAAGAACTTGTGCTGCTGGCAGAGCTCGGCAAAGCGATCGCCCAGCTCGGCGTTGACCTTCTCGCGGGCGGCGGGCAGCAGCGCATCCATCTGCTTTAGGCCCTCGTACATGTCGGCGAGTGCCTCGTAGCCTTCCTGCTGGTCGAGCAGCTCGGCGGCGATCAGAGCGCCGATGCCCTGAGGCACCTCGGCCTGCGGCACGCCCTCGCCCCAGGGGTAGACCCAGGTGGTCCACTTGCCGTTGTCGATCTTGGAGCCCTCGCAGTCGGTGAGGGCAACGACCTCGGCACCGGCCGCCAGCGCCATCTCGCAGCCGTCGACGACCTCTTGCGTGTTGCCGCTGTGGCTGCAGGCAATAACGAGCGACTTCTCGCCAAGGCTCTTGGGGGCCATCAGGCAAAACTCGCGTGCCGTGTAGACCGTCGAGGTAAACGTGGTGGCCTCGCGCTTGAGCAGCTCGTTGGCCGGCATCAGGTCGATCATCGAACCGCCACAAGCAATCCAAAAGACGTTCTCAATCTTGCCCTTGCGCTCGATGATTTCCTGAACCAGATCATGTGCGTT
This sequence comes from uncultured bacterium, assembly GCA_905215195.1. Taxonomy (GTDB): domain Bacteria; phylum Actinomycetota; class Coriobacteriia; order Coriobacteriales; family Coriobacteriaceae; genus Collinsella. Next base: position 1,033 of record CAJMPF010000234.1, read on the forward strand.
CATCCTGATGTTCCTCCTTGTGGGGCGGCTTTGAGCGACGGCGGATCGTACCTGCTGTCGTTCTATGTTGTCCTATTTATAGCACGCACGATGACGCTCGTGAAGCCATTTCGCCAAACTTGTTCTATGTTGTTCTATCTGTGGATGTTAGATGTCGAACACGTAGCGCGAGCCCACGATCTTTTGACGCCCAAGCAGCAAGGGCCGCTCGTCCGCATCGGTAAAGTACGCCTCCATATAGAAGAGTGGCTCACCGATCGGGATCTCGAGCAGTGGCGCGACTTGAGCGTCGGCAAGCGCAATCTCCACGGTACAAGGGTCGGATTTGAGCGGCGCGCGGCCCGAATGCTCGGCAACGAGCGCAAAGATTGAGTTATCGGTGAGGTCCTCGTCGGCAAGCGTCTGCAGATAAGGATGGTCAGCCAGCACAAAGGCGTTGTTCTCGAGCATGACGGGCACGCCGTCTGCCGTGCGCACACGCTCGACCACGATGAGCTCGCAGCCGGGTTCCACCCCAAAAAACGCCGCGTCCTCGCGCGTCGCCGCAACCACCGTGCGCGACACCAGGCGTGCTCCGGCCACCATGTCGTTGGCAGCGCAACCCTCGGAAAAGCTCTGAACGTCACCCTTCTGGACAATCTTGCGCTTGAGCTTGGGCGCGCACACGAACGTGCCCCTCCCCTGCTGGCGGTTGAGATACCCCGCGCGCAACAGCTCCTCGATGGCGCGGCGCACGGTGACGCGTCCCACACCATAGGACTTAGCGAGCTCCATCTCGGAAGGAATGCGCGAGCCGGATGCGTACACGCCACGCGCGATCTCGCCCTTTAGGTCGTCCATAACCTGCTGGTACAGCGGAACGGCGGATACCTCAGTGCGCTCGGTTTTATCGTCGAATGCCATCGTTACGCTCCATCCCGTGCATGCTCGGACTCAAACTCTTCAATCGCCGCCATAAACTGCTCGCCAAAGGCATCGGCCTTTTTCTCGCCAATGCCGTTGACCTGGATAAGCTCGTCGCGCGTCTGTGGACGCAGGCGGCACAGACCGCGCAGGGCCTTGTCGGAAAAGACCATATACGGCGCCATCTCCAGCTCGGTCGAGATCTCCTTGCGCAGGGCACGCAGGCGCTCGAACAGCTCGGCATCGTCACCCACGCGCGGGCGCTGATCTAGCTCGGCCTCCTCACGCAGCAGATCCACCGCGCGGCGGGCACGGGCCGAGGCCTTGTGCTTGGACGCACGACGCTTAACGGTAAAGGCAAACGCCTCATCCTCGACCTCGACGGCACGCGGACCCAGCCCCACGACCGGGTACTGCCCCTGCGAGGTGGCCAGATAACCGCGGCCGCACAGCTGGCCGATGATGTCCTTGATGCGCCCGACCGATTCGCTCGACAGCTCACCGTAGCCGCGGTCCTCGTCCAGATGCATCTGGCGAATGCGCTCGGTGTTGCCGCCGTGGAGCACATCGGCGATGAGCGACTTGCCAAAGCGCATGGGTCGCGTGGCCACATAGCGCACGGCAGCCCGGGCCATATCGGTGACCTCCTCGACCTCGAACTGCGTGAGGCAGTTGCTGCAGTTGCCGCAGCTCTCGACGTCGTCCGTGGCGGTGCCGCCCGTACTGGCCGCGGCATGCTCGGCCGCGGCCTCGTCGCCAAAGTAGCGCAGCATATATTCGCGCAGGCAACCGGTGGTATTGCAGTAGCCCTCCATCTGGCTGAGCAGACGATATCGATTCTGGAGCGCCCACGCGCGCTGCTCGTCGTCGAGCGCCTCATCGGCAGCATCGCCGCGGTCGATCAGAAAGCGGCGCATGCGAAAATCGTTGCCGTTCCACAGCAAGTAGCAGCTGGCCGGGTCGCCATCGCGGCCGGCGCGGCCCGCCTCCTGGTAGTAGGCTTCGATGCTCTCGGGCACGTTGTTGTGGATCACGTAGCGCACGTTGGGCTTGTCGATGCCCATGCCAAAGGCGTTGGTGGCAACCATCACCTGGATATCGTCGTCGATAAAGGCGCACTGGCTTTGGCGACGGGCGTCGTTGCCCATGCCGGCATGGTAGCGGC
>CAJMPF010000235.1 GCA_905215195.1 uncultured bacterium
GCAGTCTCGACCACCGCATAAAGTGGCAGGGCAGCAGCCCAACGCACCAGCTCCTCGTATGCCTCAAATTCCATGTCGTTGAGCTGCTCGCGCGTCGTCCAGCCACCGTTGATATCCCAGGTCTCGGCATCGAGCGGATCCTGACCAATGATGGCATCGAGCATGATCTGCTCGTGATTACCCTTGAGCACGTGGGCGTTGGGCAGCGAGCGCACGAGCTTAATAACGCCGACCGGATCGGGCCCGCGATCGATCATGTCGCCCAGCACGTACAGCGTGTCGTCGGACGTCAACGAGATCTTAGACAGGGCCTCGTCAAGCGCACGCACGTGCCCGTGAGCATCAGATGTCACATAGATCGCCATGGTACGCCTCTCCTTGCATTGCGGCCGAAGCCCGGTGCCGCAACTAAAACTTCAAGTTGAACTTAAACGTTACCCATTGTACTCCGTTGCAATAAAGCTGGAAAGGGTTTCCGAGCAGAGGCAAAGACGGCAGCCGTCTATGACGATATCGCGCACGCCCGCAATCCAACCCCATAAACCCACCATCTTTGGGTACAAATAACCGCAGACAGCTGACCGTGCCACGCCAACCACCCAGGAGCGGACACTATCCATGAACCAGATCCTTCTCTTTATCGGCCTCGTCATCATTTTGTGCCTGACCATCAAACCCGTCGGCAAAAAACTCCCCTTCCCCACCCTGCTCATCTTTATCGCACTCGGCATGCTGCTGGGCGTCAACGGCCCGGCACACATCGACTTTAGCGACTACGCGCTCACCGAAACCGTCTGCAGCACGGCGCTGCTATTCATCATGTTCTACGGCGGCTTTAACACCAATATCGACCGCGCCAAGCCCGTCGCCGCGCCGGCGGTGCTGCTGAGCACGCTCGGCGTCGTCATCACCGCAGGCATCACCGGCGTGTTCGCCCACTTTGTGCTGGGCTTCGACTGGATCGGCGGCCTGCTGTTGGGATCGGTCGTGGCGTCCACCGACGCGGCCAGCGTCTTTAGCGTTCTGCGCGAGCACAGCCTGTCGCTGAGGGGCGGCACCGACTCGCTGCTCGAGGTCGAATCGGGCTCCAACGATCCCGTCGCCTATATGCTCACCGCCGTGCTCGCCACACTCGCGGCCGGCGGCGACATCAACATTCCCGCACTGCTGGCCAAGCAGATTATCTTGGGCGTGGGCCTGGGCCTCGCCATCGGCTGGGCGGCGGGCCGCCTGATTGAACGCGCGCACGCAACGGCCGAGGGCGCGCAGACCATCTTTTTGTTCGCCGTGGCCATCGTCGCCTACGCGCTGCCGAGCTACCTGGGCGGCAACGGATTTTTGGCCGTGTACCTGGCCGGCATTGTGCTGGGTGCGAGCGACATCACCGGCAAGGTCGAGATGGCGCACTTCTTCGATACCCTCACCGAGATGGCCGAGATGACGATCTTCTTCTTGCTCGGCCTGCTCGTAACGCCCGCACGCCTGCCGCAGATGCTGCTGCCGGGCCTGGCGCTCATGGCGTTTATGCTCTTTGTGAGCCGCCCCATCGCCGTCGGCGTGCTCCTAGCGCCCTTTAAGACGAACCCTCGCCAGGTTGCGCTCGTAAGCTGGGCGGGTCTGCGCGGCGCGGCTTCGGTCGTGTTTAGCCTCTTTGCCGTGGTGGCCGGTGTTCCCGGTGGGCACGACCTGTTTGACCTGGTCTTTGTAATTGCCGTGTCGAGCATTGTGGTGCAGGGCTCGCTGCTACCGGCGGTGGCGAAAAAGCTCAATATGATCGACGCGGAAGGCGACGTGCGCCGTACGTTTAACGATTACCGCGACGAGGACGGCATGTCGTTTGTCAAGTTCAAGGTGGGCGCGGGCCATCCGTTTGCCGGACGCTCGCTCGCCGATATTGGCAGCGCGACGGACATGCTCGTGGTCCTGGTGCTGCGCGACGGCGCGCACCCGGTGCTGCCCAATGGCGATACCGTGATTGAGGAAGGCGACCTATTGGTGATGGCTGCCCCGACGTTTGAAGAGCGTGCCGAGGTTACGCTGCGCGAGGTCACCGTGACGCCCCACGGTCGCCTGGCCGGCCAGCGCCTGCGCGACGTGCCGCAAGGCAAGCATCCGTTTATTGTGGTGATGCTCAAGCGCGACGGCCAAACGATCATTCCCGATGGCAACACCCTAATATACGCCGGCGACGAAGCCGTCATTGCCACACTGGCGTCGTAGCGGGCAGGAGGTAACTAATTTGCGGCGAAGAGATCAAGCGCCTAGAGAACCTCATGCCTTCGCTCGCAGATTTGGATTTGCCTGAGGAGTAAAGCACCCCTCCCCCATGTAACAACCCTGTAAATCATAGCGACGCACTCGAGTTTTACCGTGATGCGGTCGCGTCTGGCGCTCCACTGTGCTAAAGTATCCCGAACGTTCAAATGACTACGAGGGGGACTAGAAGATGGCACGTGTGCACAACTTCTCAGCTGGCCCGGCCGCACTGCCTACAAGCGTGCTCGCCGAGATCGCCGACGAGATGATGGACTACCGCGGTTGCGGCATGTCCGTGCTCGAGATGAGCCATCGATCTAGTATGTACCAGCAGATCATCGACGACGCCGAGGCAACCCTGCGTCGCCTGCTGAGCATCCCCGACAACTACCGCGTCCTGTTTTTGCAGGGCGGCGCCACGCTGCAGTTTGCGGGCATCCCCATGAACCTCATGTGCCGCGGGCGCGCCGGCTACATCGTGACCGGCAACTTTGCCAACAAGGCATACAAAGAAGCCGCCAAGTACGGCGAGGCCGTGTTGCTCGCGAGTTCCGAGGACACCAACTTCGACCGCATTCCCAACATGGCCGACATCAACGCGTGCATTGCCGACGAGGGCGCGGGCGAAGGGCTCGACTACGTCTACATCTGCCAGAACAACACCATCTTTGGCACCATGTACCACGAGCTGCCCGCTTGCGGCGACGTGCCGCTGGTCGCCGATGTCTCGAGCTGTTTTCTGTCGCAGCCGCTCGACGTCGGGCGCTACGGGCTCATTTATGCCGGCGCGCAGAAAAACGCCGGCGCTGCGGGCGTCACCGTCGTTATCGTGCG
>CAJMPF010000236.1 GCA_905215195.1 uncultured bacterium
CAGCCCGCGGGTGTTCCTTAGTCAAAAGCTCTTAGGCCTGCTCGGAAGCCTTGGGCTCGTCCTTGTACAGGACAAACGAGACGGCAAAGGAAACCAGCGCGGCGACCGCAAACATGATCGCGTACTGCACGGGCTGGGCCAAGCACAGCAGGATACCGAAGATACCGGTAACGCCCGTGCCGGAGGCAGCCAGCGAAGTGAGCGCGCAGACCAGGGCACCGCAGCCACCACCGATGCAGCCGGCGATGAAGGGCTTAAAGAAGCGCAGGTTCACACCAAAGATGGCAGGCTCGGTAATACCCATGAAGGCGGACAGAGCCGAAGGAAGCGCCAGGCCCTTGATCTTGGCATCGCGGGTCTTAAAGGCAACGGCGAGTGCGGCGCCACCCTGGGCGATGTTGGCGGCGCTGGCGATGGGCAGCCAATAGGTCACGCCGTACTGAGCAAGCTGGCCCAGGTCAATGGCGGTGTACATCTGGTGGATACCCGTGACGACCGTGGGGGCATAGAACAAGCCGACGATAAAGGAACCGATACCAAAGGGCAGGGTGAGCAGGGCCTGAATCAGGCCGAGGATGGCATTCTCAGCCCAGACAAAGATGGGGCCGACGGCAACGAGGGTCACGAGCACGGTCACGAACACCGAGACGAGCGGAGTCACAAAGAGGTCGAACATCTCGGGAACGATCTTGTGCAGGCGCTTCTCGAGGAAGGCCAGAATGGCGCAGGCGATAACGATGGGGATCACGTGGCCCTGATAGCCAACCCACTCAAAGCTGTACACGCCGGGAATGACGGTGACCATGGTCTGCACGCCCTCGGAGGCAACCGTATAGGCGCTCTGCAGCGTGGAGTTGATGAACGCACCACCGACGACGGCGCCCAGATACGGGTTGGCGCCAAAGGCCTTAGCGGCGGAGTAGCCAATCAGGATCTGCAGAATGCCAAAGGACGTGCCCGAGACCAGGTCGGCGATCTTGTAGATAAAGTTATTGGTATCGAGCGCGATAAAGCCGTTGGAGGCCATAAAGTTGAGGGCACTCATAATGCCCAGCAGCAGGCCCGAAGCCACGATGGCGGGGATGATGGGGACAAAGACGTCGCCGAGCACCTTAATGGCGCGCATAAAAATGTTCTGCTGCTGCGCCGCGGCCTCCTTGACCTCGGCCTTGGTGGCAGCCTCGACGCCGCTGAGCGCAATGAACTCGTCGTAGACCTTATTGACGGTGCCAGTGCCAAAAATAATCTGGAGCTGGCCCTGGGCCTCAAAGACGCCCTTGGCGCCGTCGATATTCTCGAGGGCTTCCTTGTCGACCTTGGCGTTATCGGCAATCACCAGGCGCAGACGCGTGGCGCAGTGTGCGGCCGAAACAACGTTGTCGGCGCCACCGATGTTGTCGAGCACCTCTTGGGCTGATTTGCGGTAGTCCATTACTTCCCTTTCCTCCAACGGGCGCATGTGCACCCGGCCAGCTTTGACACTTACACTGTAATCGTTTTCAGTTTCATATGTATGTAATCGTTTTCACAGAAGGGTGAACGTTAGGAAAAAGCCGGTGAATGGTAGTTTTACGGCAAAAACAGGGGCCTCAAAGGCAGGCAGACATGCCCAAAGCCTAGACATTCATAAGTTGATGGCCGAGTTTGAGCGTCTTGAGACCGCTCTCCCCCTCCACGCCATCGAGCGTGTTGAGCAACATATTGGTCGCCTCGACGCCACTGGTCAGGTAGCCATAATGCACGGTGGGAATGCCGCCCGTCAGCGCGCGCAAAAACGCGTTGTCGCCAAAACCGCTCACGCGGTGTATACCCTCGCCCATGCCGCGAACCTCATCGATGGCACGCAGCGCGCCCGCCGCCATGGTATCGGTCGCGCAGGCGATAAACGAAACATCGGGATCGACGGAGAGCAGTTCGCGCGCCGCACCATAGCCCGAGTCGAGCGTAAACGAGCCCAGGCGAATCAAGGCGGCATCGAGCGGGTTGCCCGCGGCGCGCAATCCGGCCTCAAAACCGCGACGGCGGTCATAACCAGCCGCGCGGTCTTCTTCGGTAACTCCAATGTAGGCGATCTTGCCATCTACCCGACCAGCGAGCGCCTGGCCCAGCTCAAAGGCAGCCTCGTAATCGTCGTGATAGACGCACGCCGCGCCCTCGACGTTTTGGCCGATCAGCACAATGGGCACACGGCAAGACGCAATGGCCGCGCGATGTTCGTCGGTGATCATGGTCGCCACGAGCACGATGCCATCGACCGGGTGGTTCTGGAACAGGTCGAGATACTCGAGCTCACGCTTGGCCACGTTGTCAGTATTCGCGAGCAGCATCTGGTAGCCTCGGCGACCGAGCACCTGGCCAATGCCGGCGGTAATGCGGCTTACGGATTCCGAGTTGATTTTAGGCACGATGACGCCGATGAGCTTGGTGGAACCGGTGCGCAGCGCGCGAGCCTGGCTGGACCGCACGTATCCGGTCAGCTCAATCGCTTGCTTAATGCGCTCGGCCTTATCCGCCGAGATATATCCACCGTTGAGGTAGCGCGAGACGGCGGCGCTCGAAACGCCCGCCAACTCGGCCACATCTTTCATCTTTACCACGAGCACCCCTGTCATTGAAATCGCTTTCACCATGATACCCAACCCTCGCCCGAAAAATATTCGACCGGAAAGGTCTCAGCGGATCATTTCAACCGCCCAGGTTGAGCAAGCGCCAGCGATCCACCGCCGCGCGCATGTTTATGTCAAACGTAATGCGCACGGTACCTTCGTCCATCACCCACGGCTCACGCTCATAGTCCACGATGGCCCACGGGCGCATCATGTTGCAGATGCACTCGATGTAGAACTCGCGACGGAGCGGATAGGGAAAAGCCCAATTCCGGTCAATCCCTTACCGGCAACCACAGCGAATTAAGACTGAGCAACAACACGTCAGTAAAGATACATACGAGCAGAAAATCGCACGCAATTTCGCCTTTTCTTTATTGAGATGTAAATTTTGACAGGCCGAATCTTACATCCATACAAATGATGAAAAGGGGCGGCAATTCAAAAGAAAAGCCGCCCCCGCAG
>CAJMPF010000237.1 GCA_905215195.1 uncultured bacterium
GGTTCTTCTCGCTCATTGCGGCTCTTCTCGCTCGGCGTTTCAACCCATTCAGTGTAGCCACTCCGCCCGACACGCGCATGACCCGGAGTTTGCTCGTGCAAATCTCCGGACAAAAACGCCCAATTTCATAGTTTTCCCAGTTGGGGCGAGAAGAACCCGCAGAGCTTGCTCGTGCAAACGCGAGGGGCGCAAGGGGGGGCGGCAGCCCATGACGGACCGCCGCCCCGACGAAAACCTGACAAACGACCCTGTCACCTTTGTCAGGAAATGCGCCGCTCCTTGCGGGACTTGAGGACGCCGCGGACGGTGAGGCCCGCGATCGCCACGAGGCCCACGGCGGCAACGCCGGTGATGCCCCAGCGGATCTGGTCGGCCTTCTGCATGCCGCCCACGCCCGAACCCACGTAGACGCCCAGGCGCTCGCGATCGATGGCGCCCTCGACATCAAAGCCCGCATCGCGCATGGCCTCGTCCGACGCCGCCATCGCAAACTGAACGCAGGGGTCCAGGTGCTTGGCGTCACGCTTGCCAAAGTACTCGTTGCCGTCAAAACCCTTGACCTCGGCCGCCACCTTGACGGCAAACGCATCGGTATCGAAGTGCGTGATCGGGCCGATACCGCACGTGCCGGCGCACATGGCCGCCCAGGTAGCAAGCGCCGTGTTACCGAGCGGCGATACGGCACCGATACCGGTGATTGCAACTCTCTGTTCCATCATGGTCTCCTCATCCAAGCCGTTGTTCGGCCCTGGTTTCTACATCGCCATTCCGCCGTCGACGCGCACGACCTCGCCCGTAATGTAGGCAGCCGCATCACTCGCCAAAAAGCGCACCACGCCGGCCACTTCCTCGGGGCGCGCCATGCGCTTTAGGGGAATCTGTTCCTCGCACGCCGCGCGAACCTTATCCGATAGCTTTGCCGTCATATCGGTCTCGACAAACCCGGGTGCGACCGCGTTCACTCGTACGCCGCGGGGCGCAAGCTCGCGCGCTACCGCCTTGGTCAGGCCGATCACGCCCGCCTTAGAGGCAGCGTAGTTGGCCTGCCCGGCATTGCCCATCAGGCCCACAACCGAGCTCATGTTGATGACGCAACCGCCGCGCTGGCGCATAAAGGTCTTGGTGAGTGCGCGCGTCGTATTGAACGTGCCCTTGAGATTGACATCGAGCACGCGGTCGAAGGCATCGTCACCCATACGCATGAGCAGGCCGTCGCGCGTGATGCCGGCGTTGTTGACGAGCGCCCAAATGGAGCCAAAGTCGTTGAGAACCACTTCCACGCACGCATTGACGGCAGCGGGGTCTGCCACGTCGCATTGATATGCGCGCGCCGTGGCGCCAACCATCTCGCAGGCTCCGCATGTCTCGCGCGCGGCATCGACGCTACCGGCATAGACAACGGCGATATCAAAGCCGTCCTCCGCCAAGCCAACCGCACAAGCGCGGCCGATTCCCCGCGAGCCGCCCGTGACCAGTGCCACACGGCGTGAGTCGTTGCGCTCGAGCGCGCCGTTGTTCAAGTTGCCCATGTCATTCCTTTCGGGTTACAGCCCTGTGGGCTATGCGAGCTCATCGGCAATAGCTGCGACCTGCTCGGCCGTTTCGCACGAATACACGCGAACGTCGCTCAGCGTACGCTTGACCAGGCCCGACAGTGTTTTGCCAGGACCGACCTCAATAAACGTGTCGATGCCCTGATCCTGCAGAGTGTGCAGCGTGTCGACCCAACGCACGGCATGGCTCACCTGGTTGGCCAAGACATCCGATGCCGCTCGCGGGTCCGCCGGATAGGGCGCCGCCGTCATGTTTGCCATGACCGGAATCAGCAGCGGAGACGGCGCGTGGCCGGCTTGGATATACGTCGCCAGTCCCTCAGTCGCCTCGGCCATATAGGGGCTATGGAATGCACCCGACACCGCGACCTTCATGGCCCGGCCGCCAGCCTCTTTTACTAGGACGTCGAGCTCCTGCAGCGCCTCGGGCGCTCCGGCAACAACCGTCTGCTGCGGACTGTTGTAGTTGACCGGCCAGCAATCCTCGCCGGCCTGTTTTGCCAAGCCCTCGACTTGCGCCGCATCGAGCTTGATGACGGCGCGCATGCCGCCCGGATGGCGCTCGGCAGCCGCGGCCATCAGCGCCGCGCGCTCGCACACGAGCTCAAAGCCCGCTCGCGTATCGAACGCCCCCGCAAAGGTGAGCGCGGCGACCTCGCCTAGCGAGAATCCCGCACAGGCGGCAGGTACCACGCCGCGCTCACGCAGGGCGGCAGCCGCTGCTAGGTCGTGAACGAACACGCACGGCTGCGTGTTCTCGGTCTGCGAGAGCTCCTCCTTGGAGGCACTCCGGCATTGCTCGCTGGTCCCCGGGCGCACCTCGTCGGCAATGGCGAACACCTCGGCGGCCGCCGGCGATGTCTCGATCAGATCGACGCCCATCGCTGGGTGTTGGGCACCCTGGCCGGCAAACAGAAACGCTACGCTACCCATGCGCACGCACCCTTCAGGACGCGCTCGGCGCCATCGACCAGATCGTCAACGATTTCACGTGCGCTCTGGCGCTCGCTAACCATGCCGGCAATCTGTCCACACAAAAACGAACCCTCTTCGTAATTACCGTCCTTGGCGGCCTTGCGAAGGGCGCCCGTGCCCATGGCCCCGAGCTCCTCGACGCTTGCGCCCGCCGCCTCGCTCTTAGCGTAGGCGTTGGTAAAGGGGCTCTTGAGGGCACGCACCGGGTGTCCCGTCGAGCGGCCGGTCGCACGCGTCGAGGTGTCGTTGGCCTTCAGGACCATCTCCTTGTACTGCTCCGATACGGTGCACTCGTCTGCGACCAGAAAGCGCGTACCCACCTGCACGCCGGCGGCACCCAGCATAAAGGCGGCCGCCATGCCGCGGCCGTCGGCAATACCGCCGGCAGCCACGACGGGAATGTCGACCGCATCGACGACCTGCGGCACCAGTGCCATCGTCGAGGTCTCGCCAATATGGCCGCCCGATTCGGTGCCCTCGGCAACAACCGCCGGGGCCCCACGACGCGCC
>CAJMPF010000238.1 GCA_905215195.1 uncultured bacterium
GCATCGCCGAGCTGGGCTTTACGGCAATCTACCTCAACCCCATCTTTGAAGCCGCGAGCAACCACCGCTACGACACGGCCGACTACACCAAGATCGACCCGATCCTGGGCACCGAGCAGGACTTTACCGAGCTGTGCGAGGCGGCCGAGAAGCTAGGCATTTCCATCATTCTGGACGGTGTGTTCAACCACACGGGCGACGATTCGATCTACTTCAACCGCTACGGCAACTACCCCGGCGTGGGCGCGTGGCAGAGCGAGGATTCGCCGTGGCGTGATGCGTTTTATTTCCACGAGGACGGCTCGTACGACTGCTGGTGGGGCGTGGGCAATATGCCCGCCATCAATGAGAGCTCCGAACTGGTACGCGAGCGGCTCCTGGGCAAGGATGGCGTGATCCGAAAATGGCTACGTGCCGGCGCTCATGGCTGGCGCCTAGACGTGGCCGACGAGCTTTCGGACGATTTCCTGACCGAGATCAAGAAGGCCGTGCTCGCCGAGAAGCCCGACGCGCTGCTGCTCGGCGAGGTATGGGAAGACGCCTCCAACAAGATCAGCTACGGCCATCTGCGTCGCTATCTGCAAGGCTCCGAGCTCGACTCGGCCATGGATTACCCCTTCCGCGACATGGTCATCGGCTTTTTGATGGGCTACAAAAACGCCTACCAGGCAGCCGAGGATATCGAGACCCTACGCGAGAACTATCCGCGTGAGGCCCTGTCTTGCGCGCTTAATCTGCTTTCGAGCCACGACCGACCGCGCATTATCTCGGTGCTCGGCGGCGGCCCCGACGAGTCGCAGCTGCCCGAGTGCGAGCGCAGCAAATGGCGTCTGGACGAGAACGCGATGGGCCTGGCCAAGAGCCGTTTTTGGCTCGCGACGCTCATGCAGATGACGTTCCCGGGCGTGCCCTCGATCTATTATGGCGATGAGTACGGCCTGGAGGGCCTCACCGATCCGGGCAATCGTCGCACCATGCCGACCAAGGAAGACCTGCACGACTTCGATACGTTTGCGATCGTCAAGAATGCATCTGCCGTGCGCCGCGCGCTGCCGTTTATGATCGACGGTGAAATCAAGGCCTTCGCGCTCAATGACGAAGTGCTGGCCTACAACCGTACCGGTAACGACGGCGAGTCCGCGACCGTTATCATCAACCGCAGCCTGCGCAATTCACACCGGGTGACGATTCCGGCGCTCGGCGAATGCGCGAGCGATGTGATTAGCGGTCGCGAGTGCGAGATCCACAACGGTACCGTCACGCTCGATCTGTATCCGCTGGGCTCGTCGATCATCTATCACCATGCCGAGCAGCGCCTGCAGGAGCCGCTCGATCACGGTGCGGGTGTTGTGTGCCATATCACATCGGTGCCGACCGACGACGGCAAGCCCGGTACGATCGGTGCGCCCACGCGTCGCTTTATCGACCATCTGGCCGCCATGGGCATGCGCTACTGGCAGGTTCTCCCCGTCAACCCCACGGACTTCTTCCGCTCCCCATACGCCGGTCCTTCGGCCTTTGCAGGCAATATCGACCTGCTACCCGAGAGCCACGAGGAGCTGGCCGCCGACTTTGAGACCTGGAAGGCCCGCGGCGGCGAGGATGCCGACCCGCTGTACACAGCGTTTAAACATCGCAATGCCGATTGGCTCGAGAAATACTGCGTCTATATGGCCGTCAAAAAGTACTTTGAGGGCGAGTCGCGCCACAATTGGCCGGCAGATGTCGCTCGCTACAACGAGCATCTAATCGACGACAAGCGCTTCCACAACGAGGCCGAGCTTCAGGCGTACATGCAGTACCGCTTTGACCTGGCCTGGTGCGAGCTCATGAACTACGCGCACAAGAAGGGTATCGAGGTTATCGGCGACATTCCTATGTACGTGTCCGACGATTCGGCAGACGCGTGGAGCGAACCCGAGAACTTCTGGCTGTCCGATACCGGCAAAGCAATCGAGATTTCCGGCGCGCCGCCCGACAACTTTGCGCCCGAGGGTCAGGTATGGGGCAACCCGACGTTCCGCTGGGACCACATGAAGCAGAACGGCTATAGCTGGTGGATGGATCGCCTGCGCCGCGCGTTCTCGCTCTACGACCGCGTGCGTCTGGATCACTTTCTGGGGTTCCACAGCTACTTTAGCATCCCCGCCGGCAAGGCCTGCGCCGACGGTCGCTGGCTGGCGGGACCGGGCAAAGACCTGTTCCAGACTGCCTACGACGAGCTGGGTCCGCTCAACTTTATCGCCGAGGACCTAGGTTATTTGACGCCCGGTGTTCGCGCCATGGCTTCGACCTGCGGTTTCCCCGGCATGGACGTGCTGGAGTTTAGCGATTACGACGTCCGTTGCGGCGTGCACCCCACGCCAGGAAAGATCCTGTACACCTCAACGCACGATACGTCGACGCTGGCCGGCTGGTGTACGCGTTCCTTTGCGGGCGGCGATGAACCGAGCGGTGTTGAGGTGGCGGCCAAACTGATGAGCGACGCGCTGGCAAGCGACGCTCCCCTGGTGATGATGCCGCTGCAGGATGTCCTGGGGCTTGGCGACGACGCGCGCATGAACGTTCCGGGCGTGGCCACGGGCAACTGGACCTGGCAGGCTAACGAGGCGAACATTGCAGCCGCCGAGGGCAAAACCGCACAGCTCCTGCGCAACAACCATAGATTCTGGGGCGAAGCGTGATAAAACCCCCGATATAGGGTACAGTTACAGACGTTTGAATTTTTGCGGGCAGAGTAATCTGCCCGCTTTGTGCTGAAAAGGAAGTATTATGGCGCGCTACGATTACAAGTGCTCGAGCTGCGGCAACGTGTTTGAGGTTGAGCATCCCATGTCCGAGACTCCCGAGGTCGTGTGCCCCAGCTGCGGTGCCCCGGCGGCCAAGACGTTCTCGGCCAGCGGCATTAAATTTGAGGGCAGTGGTTTCTACAACACCGACCAGCGAAGCGGTGGTTCCAGCACCAACGCCACAAGCGGCTGCTGCGCCAACTG
>CAJMPF010000239.1 GCA_905215195.1 uncultured bacterium
CATCCACAGTGTCGATCAAATGGCAGCTAAACAGCGCCGCCGCGTGCTCGGGCACATAGGGCATGCCCAGAGTGGTCTCGTGGGTCTCATACTTGGCAAACTTGTCGTAATCGCTGCTGGTGCGGAAGCCAAAATTGCCGATATAGAGCATGTCGGCGGTCTGGTCAATCACGGTCAGCGCAAAAGCCTTAGCCGATGCGATTACGCCGGACGTGACATTTTCCTTGTTCACGGCAATCGAGATGCGCGGCGGGGCGGATGTCACCTGCACCGCTGTGTTGATGACGCAGCCGGCACGCAGCCCGTCCGCCGCGGCGCTCACCACGTACAGGCCACTCGGCATGGTAAAGAACGCAGTTTTGTCCATAACGATCACTCCCCTAGCTCGGGTTGGAACCTCATGGATGTATGTACCCACAAAAAAGGCGACGCCCATAACGGACGCCGCCTTTGAGACATATGTGTCAGAACAGTAAGATAGATGAGACGCCCGCAGTTGCGGTGAAATAGGGACTGAATAGTCCCTCAATCAGGCAAAACAGTCCGTATTCCACCGCAACTTATGAAGGGTGGTCAGCGATTGCGCTCTTTGAGGGCGCGGTCGATCTCGCGTTGGACATCACGCTTGGCCATGTCCTCGCGCTTGTCGTAGAGCTTCTTGCCGCGACCCAGACCCAGCAGCAGCTTTACGCGGCCGTCGGTATTAAAGTAGAGCTCCAACGGAACCAGCGCATAACCACGGTTGCGAAGTTTGCCGTCAAGAAAGTCAATCTCCTTGCGGTGCAGCAGCAGACGACGCCGACGGTCGGGATCGCGATTCCACACGCCACCATGGCTATAAGGGTGGATATGCAGTCCGACGAGCCAGCACTCGCCGCCACGAATCAGCGCAAAAGTGTCAGTGATCTGACAGGCGCGCTCGCGAATCGACTTGACCTCGGTGCCGCTCAGCTCAATACCGCACTCAAACGTCTCATCGATAAAGTACTCGTGATGTGCCGAGCGATTCTTGGAAATGAGTTTGCGCTCGCGCTTACTGGGCATCGCCGGCCTCCTTGGCTCCATCGGCGTTTGAGCCCGCAGTCTCGCGCTTAGCCTTGCGCTCGGCATTGAGCTCGGCATCGCTCTCGCGCACCAGTTTGATAATCGCCGCGCAGGCCTCCTCGCCCACCAAGTCGCGAGCACGTACCGTCAGGCGCGTCGCCTCCTGCTTGTCGCCGTCGCTTGCAGCATCGGTCGCGCACATAATCAGGCAGATGGCAATCTCGGCCGAAGGCGAGGTCGGCACGCCTTGCAGGGCCAGTTCACCCATCACGTGGTCGTCGCTCTCATCGGCGGCATCCGGATAGGTGGTATGGATCTTGTTGAGCAGGCGCGTCGTATGCGCATCGTTGGGCGCCAGGCGCAGCGCCAGACGCGCGCAGCCCACGGCAGCCGAAACGTTCTCGGTCTCGGGCTCCAAGAAGTACTGACCTAGATTGGCGTAAGCGCGGGCGGCGCACTTGCCATCGCTTGCACGCTCCAGCACCGAGAACGAGAGCGATGCCCATTCCTGCTTGTCCTCGAGAGCGCGGAACAGCTCGGCCAGATCCAGGCGGTAGTTGCAGTTCATGGGGTCCCAGCGCACAGCCTGCATCAGGGCATTACGAGCGCTCACATAATCCTGCTGGCGAATGTAGGCAAACGCCATGTCGGAGTACAGGCGGTCAAACGGCACCTCGACCTGCACGAGCTCACGCGGATCCTTCTCCACGCGGCGATAGGCCAAGCGCTCAAACTTGCTATCGAAGCTAAAGTATTGACGCTTCTCCTCCGTCTTGCACTCAGCGTCGATATACTCCTCGGCGAGCTCCACCAGACGCTCCAGCAGCGGCGTCGCCGTAGCCAGGTCGCCCTGCGCCAGATAGTTCTCGGCATACGTGATGTCTTGCAAGCTGATGGGCAGATCCATGGCTACTCCTCGATCTGAGCGAAACACGGCAGGCGCCGTATATACGGTCAATACACAAAACCCGGGTCTCTTACGAGGCCCGGGCGTTCAATTTTGGTAGCCCGTACCAGATTCGAACTGGTGATCTCCGCCTTGAGAGGGCGGCGTCCTAAACCGCTAGACGAACGGGCCATATGTAGCAAATGCAATGGCTGGGATGGAGGGAGTCGAACCCCCATTGACGGAACCAGAATCCGCTGTCCTGCCATTAGACGACATCCCAATGACTGCATCGCTGCGCTCGGCTGTGCCTTTGCGCAAGAAAGAAATATACGGGAAGTCTCGCCGTGACGCAAGCCCCAATTTTGACTTTTTTGAAATTCAGTCAAATTGGCCTAATTTAGTTCAACCCGTGAAGGACCTGTGAAGCCGACCGCTGTACACGAGGGGCAAAACGCCGCGAGCGGTAGCCGTCAACCGTTGGCAGATTCTACCGCGAAAACGATAGCACCAGGCAACACAATCGAAGTATCAATGATCGCGTAGATATCGAGGCGCCATGGACGAAGAGCTTGATTACCTATGGGAGACCCTGGGCCTCGAGATATCCGCCAAACCTTGGCCAGATCGGCACAAAATTCATCCCACGCTACGCCCCGCCATCACAGTCATGCAGGCAACGTATCGCGGCGCCTCATTTTTAATGATGCGAATGGCATGGCACGCGACGCTACCCGACCTCAAGCGAGTTCAGGCAAGCCTCGTGGAGCTATCCGGTATTCCCGTCGTGATTTCGGAGACCCATTTGGAGCAACGCCAACGCGACCGTTTGCAAGCACAGCGAATCCCGTTCATCTGCTCCAACATTCAGGCATACCTACCCTTTATGGACGAAGAGTACTGGAGCGGCAAGCCCAACAAACAGGTAAAGATCTACGACCCGCATAAGTGGGCAAAGCTTGAGTACTGACCGGAGCGAACCTGCCGGCGGAAAGCGCAACCCAAAATCTACGCCCAAAACGGAACGCGCTTTCCGCAGCTG
>CAJMPF010000240.1 GCA_905215195.1 uncultured bacterium
CTCGACGTAGCGGCGCAGCAGCACGCGCCCCATCGGGTCGCACGACGCCGAGCTGAAGCCCGCCGCATCGAGAAGGGCGTTTACGGCCTTCAGGCGGGTGGCGTAGTTGCTCTCCCCGTTGCCGATTGCCCCGATAACCCACGTGGTCGTTAGCGTGAAGTCGGACGGGTCGGCGATAACCTCAAGGCCGACCTCGCGCAGGAGCTTCGCCGCCTCGCCGACGGCGTTGCTGCCAGCCGCAAGCGAGCGCGGGGCGTCGAACTCGTCTTCCGCAACCTCGGACAAGCGGCCTGATAGGTCTGCTTCAGACGAGTTGTAGCCAGTTGAACGCTTTGGCGTCGATACGACGAACGTACCAAGCGGCTCCGACACCGTTGTGTCGTCCGGGAACGTGGCATCGAGGTAGATGCGCAGGAGGTCACTACCGAGGTCGAGCGTTCCGAGGTAGTCGATCTTGCCCGTCTCGTAGCTGGTGTCCTGGTTTCGCTCGATGCTCCCGCCGTTTCGGATGTTGCGCAGTCGCTCGACATCGAGGCCGGTCTTTCGGTCAACGCGCATAAAGCGGTACGAGGCCGCGAATCGCTTTTTCCAATCAGGCATTGCTCGGCTCCTCGAACACATCGTGCTCGACCTTCGCCGATGCCGACCAAAGCCCCGCAGATTTAAGCGACTCGTTGAACGTCATCGCGCCGAACGCACGCTCACCGGCGAAGCCGCGCCACCAGCCCTGCCACTGTGTGCGCATGATCTTGCGGAACAGGTCGTGCCCGTCTCGCTCAAGCAGGCAAGAGGCCGATGTCGCAAGGTCTGCCTCATCGAGCGCATACGACTGCGGAAGCCCACCGTTTTCCCCGCCGTCGGCGAAATGGAAGCTGTTGAAGCTTCGCGCCGCAGATGTCGAGTATTTGGCGTCAAGCTCCATCTTGAGCAGCGTCGAGGCATCCTGGCCGAAGTTGAGCGCCATGCACTCGGCGTGCAGGTTCGCCTTGGCCTCGGCGTAGGAAGACGTTCCGTTCGCCGCAGTGCCAGTTGCGCGGTACTTGAAGTCGGCGTTGAGCGGCGGCACGCGGTCGATGGTTTCCTGGGCATCGAGCAGGCTCGACGTGAGAAGGTGGTCGCCCTCGTCCAGCACGCGCTCGACCACGAAGCCGACGCATTTCGACGCGTCGCCAAGCACCAGTTCGTCGCCGTCGCACGCGATCGTGCCGAGCATGGGTATCTCGCCCGTGTCCTCGTCGTAGGCCATCGGGCCTATGATTGTCGTCTCCTCGACGTTGTAGGCGGAAACGCCGTTCTCCACCTTCACGTGGCACGTGAGGTCATCGCCGTACGTCACGGTGATTACGGGGGTTGCCGGCTCCGCCCAGTGCGTCTTGAACCGGCGCGTGGCCGTTTTCGACAGGCCCGAGCCGCCCGTCACCGTCAAGGTGAGCAGGTAGTCGATTCCGTTCTTGATGGTCGTGTAGCTGCCAAGCTCAACGGGCTTCATGCTCGTCACGTCGGCCGTGGCTATCGTCGCTCCGTCGACCTCGGAAAGCGTCAGCGTGGCATTGGCTATCCCTGTCTCGTCGGAGGCCGATACCTGAACGGTCATCGGCACGGAGTCGATGAGCACGCCGTCGGTCGCAGGCGAGGCAACCCAGCACGACGGGTAATCGGCGACCACGAACGGCACGTAGTCAGACCACGCGCCCCAATCGGCGTGCAGGCCCTTGGTGCGAACGCGCACCCTCCAGCTGCCCTTGGCGAGCGACTTCTTAATGCTCTTCGCCGTGGTGACGCTTTCGGTGATCGCGCTCGGGCCGCTGAACTCGACCTGCGCGGCGGTCTGCTGCGAGCCGTCCGGATGGTTCGGAACCCACGACACCGCCGCCTGGCTTCCGGTGGCCACCACGGTCGGCGCGGTGACCTTCGGGGCGAGCGGTGGCGTGATGGTGGTTACCGAGTTCGACTTCACCCACGCCGAGGCGAGCGAGCCGCGCTTCGCCTGAACGCGGTAGACGACCGTTCCGGCTGGCGCGGCCTTGTCGTGCAGGTCGAGCCATGCGGGGTCTTCGCCCTCGGTGGTCGTCGTTATGTCCGCCCACGTCGAGCCGCCGTCGACAGATCGCTGGACGCCCCACGCGTTTGCGTACGCCGCGGCGCCGTACACGCGCAGGGTCACCTCGGTAGCGCCGGCCTTCACGGCCTCAACGCGCGACGGCGCGTTGGGCGTGGTGTAGGTCGTGCCAACCGACGCGTGAACGGAGTTGCCGCCGGGGCCGTGCGCGCACAGGCGGTACTCGTACTTGTGCCCGGCCTTGGTCGAGTTGTCCGTGTAGTTCTGGACGTCCCACGAAACGTCGGCGATGTTCACCCATGAGCCATCGTCGGTGCGGCGGTAAACGTAGACGCCCGCCCACGGGTAGGCACCGTCCATTCCCGTGTAATCGACGTCCCAGGTTATCTTCTGCGACGTGTCGGACACACGCTGCAGCTTGCAGTTCTTGGGCGGATGCGGCTGCGAATAGCCGCGCTGCGGCACCCATGCGTACACGGTAGCCCACGCGTCGCCGCCGGCAGAGCCGTAGTAGTTGTTGTACGTCTTGCCGTAGACGTGCACCTGCACCGGGCAGTTCCAGCCGCTCGCGCCGCGCGGCACGTCCACGTCAAATGTCACCGCGTCGCGCGTCGCCCAGTTGCCGTAGTTGTTCAGCACGACGTCGCGCGAGCTGCGCACCGAGCCGTTCACCACGACGTCGTAGTGCGTTCCGTACTCGGCGGCGTACTTGTCGTCGATCGCTGCGGTGACTCGCAGGCGAGTCGTGGTGTCGTTGACGTTCCACTGGCTGTCAACGGAGATGTAGCCGCGATACCAGCGGTTGCGGCCCGCGATCTGTATCTCCCTTGTGTGCTCTCCCACGGGCTACCTCCTCGCTGTGGATGAGCGGCGGGCTGCGGCAA
>CAJMPF010000241.1 GCA_905215195.1 uncultured bacterium
CCGCCGAAGGGCTCGATCTCGGTCGGGTGGTTATGGGTCTCGTTCTTAAAGAGGAACAGCCAGTCCTGGTCCTCGCCATCGACATCGACCTTTACCTTGACGGTGCAGGCGTTGATCTCCTCGGACTCGTCGACATCGGTCATGACGCCGGTCTTCTTGAGGTACTTGGCGCCGATGGTGCCCATGTCCATGAGGCAGACGGGCTTGGCGTCGCGACAGAGCTCATGGCGCATCTCCATGTAGCGGTCGAAGGCCTGCTGCACCACGGCGTCGTCGATCGTCACGTCATCCAGGACGGTGCCGAAGGTGGTGTGGCGGCAGTGGTCGGACCAATAGGTGTCGATCACGCGGATCTCGGTGATGGTGGGGTCGCGATCCTCATCGCGGAAGTACTGCTGGCAGAAGGCGATGTCCGCCTCGTCCATGGCAAGGCCGCGATCGGCGATAAAGGCGGCAAGGCCGGCCTCGTCGAGCTCGCGGAAACCGTCGAGCACCTCGACGGGCTGGGGCTCGGGGGTCTCCATGTACAGCGTCTCGGGCAGGTCGAGCGAGGCGATGCGCGCCTCGACGGGGTTCACCACGTAGTGCTTGATGGCATCGATGGCGGCCTCGTCCAGAGCGCCCGAGATCATATAGACCTTGGCGGAGCGCACGGCGGGGCGCTCGCCCTGGCTGATGAGCTGCACGCACTCGCTGGCGGAGTCGGCGCGCTGGTCAAACTGGCCAGGCAGGAATTCGACGGCAAAGACGGCGCCATCGCTTGCGGGGAGCTCGTCGTAGGTCACATCGACCTGGGGCTCGCTAAAGACGGTCGGCACGCAGGAGCGGAAAAGCTCCTCGTCGATGCCCTCGACGTCGTAGCGGTTGATGATCCTCAGGGCCTCGATGCCCTTGATGCCGAGAATTTCGGTCAGCTCGCCCTTGAGCTGCTGAGCCTCGACGTCGAACCCGGGTTTCTTCTCCACGTAGATACGAGAGACCATTGGTTCCTGCCTTCCTGATCGGTTGGGCGTACGGTACGGTATGCGGCAGCGGTCGGTTTGCGGGGCAAGCCTCGCGGTCGCCTTGAGCCACATGTTTGTAAACCTCACTATGATACGACAGCTCGTGGCGCGTTGAGGACGGCGAGGGTGCTACAGTGAAGCGCAAACAAGAGAAAGGCATCACATGGCATTCGTTTCACTCGCCATCATCGCGCTCGTGGCCTTTGCAAGCCCCTTCATCGCCTCGGCGATTCCCGGAAAACCCGTTCCCGAGACGGTCTTTTTGCTCGTGTTTGGCGCGGTGCTGGGACCCCATATGCTCGGCGTCATCCATGTAGATGCCGAGGTCTCGCTTGTTTCCGAGCTCGGCCTGGCCTTTTTGTTCCTGCTTGCCGGCTTTGAGATCGACCCCAAGAGCATCACGGGTGTGGAGGGGCGCTACGGCTTGGCGACGTGGGTCGTCACGTTTGGTATCGCCTGGCTTGCCGTGCGCTTTACCCCGTGGTTCTCGGTCAGTCATTTCGACGGTATCGCCGTGACGCTTGCCCTTACTTCCACGGCGCTCGGTACGCTTGTGCCCATCATGCGCGAGCGCTCGCTCACCGGCACGCGTGTGGGCGACTCGATTCTCGCGTATGGCACTTGGGGCGAGCTCGGTCCCGTGCTCGCCATGTCGGTGCTGCTGTCTGCCCGTACGGGCATCGAGACGCTTGTGATCCTTGGCCTGTTTGCTGTGGTCTGCGTGTTGCTGGCCGTGGTCCCGAGCCGCTCCAAGCGCGTCGGCAGCCGCTTCTTTGCGTTTGTCGAGGAACGCGCCGATACCACGTCGCAGACCTTCGTGCGCCTGACGGTGCTCATCCTGGTCACGCTCGTGGCGTTCTCGGCTGTCTTTGATCTCGACATCGTGTTGGGTTCTTTTGCCGCCGGCTTTGTCCTGCGCTATATCATCCCCGAGGGCAACCATACGCTCGAGACCAAGCTCGACGGCCTGGCCTACGGCTTTTTGATTCCGGTGTTCTTTACCGTATCGGGCGCAAAGATCGATCTGACGGCCGTGGCGTCGCGCCCGGGCTTGCTCGCGGGTTTTATCGTGGCGTTGCTGATTATTCGTGCCGTGCCCATTCTCATCTCTATGGGCATTTGTCCCGCGACGCGCGATGTGTCGGCGTATGGTCGCATTACCGTGGCTCTGTACTGCACCACGGCCCTGCCGATCATCGTTGCCGTGACGAGCGTTGCCGTCAACGCGGGCGCGCTGTCACAAGATATTGCGTCGGTCATGGTTGCCGCCGGCGCCATCACGGTGTTCTTGATGCCGCTGCTCGCACAACTCTTCTACCGCGTGGTCGACGCCGCACCGGTCGCTGCCGTGGCAGAGGTTGCCGAGCATCCATCCGATGCGTTCGACATCCTGCGTGCCCATCACGATTTGGCGAGCCTGCTCGCACGCGAGCACGAGCTGCTGACCTCGCATGGTCACGGTCGCGTATTCGAGGGCCTGCCTACGCTCGATACGATTGCCGAGCGTCTTTCCGCCGAGGCGGCGAGCGGCCACATCGATGCCCGCATCGTGGACGCGGCACATCTTCTTGCCGATAAGACCTATGGAGACGAGGTCGACCCGTCCGAGCTGACTCCGCGCGAGCGTCGCCGCCTGGAGCGCGCCAAGCTCGCCGTGCGCGAATACCGCCGCCGCATGCTGGAGCTCTATGCAAGAGAAGAAGCCGAGGACGACGACGGCAAATAACGAGATGCTTCCCTAGGGGAAGGCGCGTCCTGCTTTGAAGGCTCGGAACGGGATGCGGTTTCCGAAACGGGGGCCGTTGGGAAGCTGTGTCCCGGAATGGGCGCTCAGAGTGGGATGCAGTTTCCGCAAGGAGGTCCTGGGGGAAACCGTGCCCCGTTCTGATTCGAAATGGTGGGACATAGTTTCCCTTTCAAACAGAAGAAGGCGCGCT
>CAJMPF010000242.1 GCA_905215195.1 uncultured bacterium
TCACATCGAGCCCGGCGCCAAGCTCCCCCAGAAGCGACCGCACCCGTTGGGCACAGTCGTAGTCGGCAAACGAGATGCTCAGCATTCGGGCCACCTGATTAGAAGTTCCAACGCCATAGAAGTGCTCAAGGACAACAAGCGCCTCATGCGCCACAAACGTCTCGACCACATGCGGCGACTCCTCATAGCACCATTGCGTCAATGGCCCCTCACTCGTCTGCCGAACCACCAAGCCACCCATACCCGACGGCTCGCACGTTACCAGCAGGTGCTCCCCGCCCTCATCGCTCTGGAACAAAACAACCCGCTCGTCGAACAGCTCCATCACATCCCCTTTCTCTTGCTCTTAGCTAGCAAAAACATAGCAGGTAAATGGCTGTATACAGAACGTTTGTTCGTGTGTTTTCTATTGAGCTGTCCGCACGGCATGATATGGACCTGCGCACGAAATAGGGCGCCCCCGAAGGAGCGCCCTTGCATATCCCCTATGCAGCCAAGTTACGCGACCGGCTCGATCTTCTCGAGACCGCCCATGTAAGGACGCAGAACCTCGGGGATCGTGATGGTGCCGTCGGCGTTCTGGTAATTCTCCAGAATGGCGGCCATGGTGCGGCCGGCCGGCAGGCCGGAACCGTTGAGAGTGTGCAGGTAGCGCGAACCCTTGAAGTTCTCGGGGTCACGATACTTGATGTTGGCGCGGCGAGCCTGGAAGTCACCGCAGTTGGAGCAGGAGCTGATCTCCTTGTAGGCGTTGTAGCTCGGCAGCCAGACCTCGATGTCGTAGGTCTGACGGGCAGAGAAGCCCAGGTCGCCGGTGCACAGGCTAATCACGCGATACGGAAGGCCCAGCTGCTGCAGCAGGTACTCGGCCTCGGCGGTCATGCTCTCGAGCTCCTCGTCGGACTCCTCCGGCTTAGCGAACTTGACCATCTCGACCTTGTCGAACTCGTGCTGACGGATGATGCCGCGGGTGTCGCGACCAGCGGAGCCGGCCTCCTCGCGGAAGCAGGGGGTGAAGGCGGTGTAGCGACGCGGCAGAGTGTCGGCATCGAGGACCTCGCCGGCGTGCAGGTTGGTAAGCACGACCTCGGCGGTGGGGATCAGGAAGTTGTCGCCCGAGACGTGATAGGCGTCGTCCTCGAACTTGGGCAGCTGACCCGTGCCAAACATGGTCTGACGCTTGACGACGATAGGCGGCCACCACTCCTTGAAGCCACGGCTGGTGTGCGTATCGAGGAAGAAGTTGATGAGGGCACGCTCCAGGCGGGCACCGGCGCCACCGAGAACGGTGAAACGGCTGCCGGAGAGCTTGTTGCCGCGCTCGAAGTCGAGGATGTCGAGGTCGGTGCCCAGATCCCAGTGCGGCTTAAAGTCGAAGTCGAACTCGCGCGGGGTGCCCCAGCGGCGACGCTCGATGTTCTCGTCCTCGTCCTTGCCGTACGGCGTGGCCTCGCAAGGAATGTTGGGCAGGTGAGCCATGAAGTCGTACTGCTCCTGCTCGAGGGCAGTACGACGCTCGGCCAGACCGTCAATCTTCTCGTTGACGGCGCGCACGGCCTCCTTGGCAGCCTCGGCCTCGTCCTTCTTGCCCTCCTTCATCAGGGCGCCGATCTTCTTGGACTCGGCATTACGCGTAGCCTGGAGCTCCTCGACCTCGGTGATGACGGCACGGCGCTCGTCGTCGAGCTCAAAGAACTTCTCGCGATCCCAAGACGTCTGGCGGTTAGCCATGGCGACATCGATGGCATCGGGATTCTCGCGAACAAACTTGATATCAAGCATTAGATCCTCCGGCGATATACATTCCATTTAGGTTGCAACCTTGTACATGTATGGGCAAGTATATACTTATGAGCGTTTACGACCCAACTCAACTACGCAAGAAGGCACCCAATGGACGCAGTTTTTTCCTTTTTGTTTGGCACCCGCACCGGTTTTGCCATCCTTTTCGCCGGCGGCATCCTGTTATTTGCGATTCTTGCCTTTGTAATGGAGAAGCGTACCCATAAGATGTACGTCGACCGCGGACCCAAGTCCGAGGATGAGGAAGACAGCTTCTGGGACTAACCTGCCAAAAAGGGACAGGTTTATTTTGGTCGGTTTTATCTGGGCAAACGCAAGCGCCCCGCAACCGGTAACGATCCGGTTGCGGGGCGCTTTTCGCACATACGACAAAACCGCAGGAAAAACCTGCCAAAAATAAACCTGTCTTTTTTTGGTCGGTTTTACTGGAGAGTTGCGTCGATTGCCTTGACCAGGGCGCTGCGCATGCCGGCGTCCTCGAGCGCAACGACACCCTTGATGGTGGCACCACCGGGCGAGCATACGGCATCCTTCATCGCCGCAGGATGCTGACCAGTTGCAAGCTGCAGCTTTGCCGTACCCAGCACCATCTGGCTCACAATGCGATAGGCATCGGCACGCGGGATACCGTGCTTGACCGCCGCATCGCCCAGGGCCTCGATTGCCATAGCGACAAATGCCGGAGCGCAACCACCCACCGTGCCGCCCACAAACAGCAGGCTCGTATCGAGCTCGACCACCGCACCGAGCTTGCCAAGCAGATCAAGCACCACTGCGCTCTGCTCATCACTAAGCGTGGAAGCCTTCTCGCAGGCGATAACGCCCTCGCCCACCGAAACCGGCGTGTTGGGCACCGTCGAGATATGCGCGACGCCCGGCAGGACTTGCTCCCACTTGGCACTGTCCCAGGTCCAGGCAACCGACAGAACGACCTTTTTGGCAAGAGCATCCTTGAGCGGGGCGAATACCTTCTCGATCATGTACGGTTTGACCGCAGCGACCACGATATCGGATGCGGCGACAACCTCCGCCGCATCACGACAGGCAACCATCCCACGTGCCTCACAACGCTCGACCAAGGCGTCGTAGTGGCCCGCGCAGGCGCACATATCGCTCGCAGCCACACCGGCGGCG
>CAJMPF010000243.1 GCA_905215195.1 uncultured bacterium
TGCGTGCGAGCGTCTGGGCCAGCAGGGTCTTACCGGTACCGGTGGGACCGAGCAGCAAAATATTGGACTTGGCGAGCTCCACCTCGTCCATATCATCGTCGAGCTGGCCGCCCATGCCGCCAGCCTCGTCAAGGGCGGACACTGCGGCACCGCCCTCGATCACGCGACGGTAATGGTTGTACACGGCAACCGACATGGCGCGCTTGGCGTCCTCCTGGCCCATGACATAGGCCGAAAGCTCGTCATAGATCTCGTGCGGCGTCGGCACGCGCGTGATGACCTGACGGTCGTCCTCGAGCTCAAAGCCCTCCGTCTCGGGGTCAGCGGCGGGCTGGGACGCAGCCTGGCCGTGATCGTTGAGGAAGCCAGGCAGCTTGCCGTTGCGGGCGGCGTCCATAAAGTCCGAAGCCAGTGACTCCTCAAGGATCTCGGAGCAGGCGGCGACGCACTCGTCACAGATAAAGATGTTGGTCGGGCCCTTTACGAGACGACGGACCTGGCCCTGCTCTTTTCCACAGAAGGAACAGCGGATGGGGTTGCCGTTCTCGTCAAAGTTGTCCTGCATGTTACCTGCCATCCTAGGCGTCCTTCGCGGCAAGATCGCGCGAGGTGACGATACGGTCGATCAGGCCGTAGTCGAGGGCCTCGGCAGCGGTCAGGTAGTTGTCGCGCTCGGTATCGGCCTGGACCTTCTCGATGGGCTGGCCCGAGGCGTCGGACAGGATCTGGTTGAGCTCGCGACGGGTCTTCTTGATCTCCTCGGCCACGATCTCGATCTCGGTCTGCTGGCCCTGGGCACCGCCGCTGGGCTGGTGAATCATGACCTTGGAGTGCGGCAGGCAGAAGCGCTTGCCCTTGGCGCCGGCCGAAAGCAGCACGGCGGCCATAGACGCGGCCATACCGACACAGATGGTGGAGACCTGCGGCTTAATGAAGTTCATGGTGTCCAGAATCGCCAGGCCGGAGTAGACCTCGCCACCGGGCGAATTGATGTAGAGCGAGATATCCTTCTCGGCATCCTGGCTCTCAAGATGCAGCAGCTGGGCAACGACCAGGTTGGCGCTGACGGAGTTGATCTCCTCGCCCAAGAAGATGATGCGGTCGTTGAGCAGGCGCGAATAGATATCGTAGCTGCGCTCGCCGCGCGGCGTCTGCTCGATAACGTATGGCACGAGGGCGGAATCGAACTTAGCGATCATACGCATCTCCATTTCTCTCTTGCGGACCAAATTGGTTCTAGATAAACGTACGGTGCCCGCATGCTATGCATTGGCTGGCACCGTACGAAGCAACCGGATAACCGGCTTATAACTTTACCCCATCACGGGCGCATCCATGCGCTCGCGGAAAAGGTGGCGAGAATTACTCGGCGTCCTTGGCGGTCTCGTCGACCTCGGTCACCTTGGCGTTCTCGACCAGGTGGTCGACGGCCTTGGAGCGACGGATGGACTCGCGAACGGCAGGCATGCGGCCATCGGCAATGAACTCGGCCTTGGAAGCCTCGACGTCCTTGACGCCGGCCTTCTCGAACTCGGCGTTGACGTCGTCCTCGGTGACCTCGATCTTGAGCTCACGGGCGAGGGCGTCGAGCGCCAGGGACTCACGGGCAACGTCGTTGGCCTGCTTGTGCAGGTCGCCGATGAACTGCTCCATGGTCAGGCCGGAAGCGGGCAGCCAGGTGTCCAGCGTCATGCCGCGGGCAGCGAGGTTGGACAGGAAGTTCTGGCCAAGCTCCTCAAAGACGGACTGCTCGTAGTCGGCGTCCATCTCGTCAAGCTGCAGGCGCTCAGCGAGAGCGGAGACGCAACGGTTCTCCTTCTCGGCCGGCAGGCGGGAAGCCTTGTCCTGCTCGATCTCGATCTTGATGGCGTCGCGCATAGCGTCGATGCTGTCGAAGCCAAAGTCGGACTTGACGAGCTCGTCGGTGAGCTCGGGGGTGTTGCGGACCTTGATGCCCTTGACGGTGACCTCGACGGTGTGGGTCTCGGCCTCCTCGCCCTCCTCGACCTCGTCGGTCCAGGTGACGGTCTTGACGTCGTCAACGTTAGCGCCGATCAGGGCCTCGTTGAACTCGGCGGGGTTGCTGTCGCTGCCGGCGATGAGCATGCGGCCCTCGGCGGCGAAGTTGTCGGCGTTCTCGACAGCCTTGAGATCGACGGTCACATAGTCGTCAGCCTCGACGGCGCGACCCTCAACGTCCTCGAAGGTGGCACGGTAGTTGAGGAGCATCTCGACCTGGTTGTTGATCTCGGACTCGGTGACCTCCGCAGGGGGCATCTCGATCTCGACGGCGTCGAAGGAGGAGAGCTCGGCGGCAGGACGCAGGGAGAACTCGACGGTGTAGGTGTAGTCCTCGTGATCCTTGGCGAGGTCGAGCTCCTTGTAGTCACCGTTCTTGGTGGGGACGATGTCCAGCTCGTTGAGGACGACGGGCTCGTTGTCGGCGATCAGGTCGTTGGTGGCCTGAGCGAGGGTAGCCTCGGCGCCAAGAGCGGAGTCGATGACCGGACGGGGGGCCTTACCGGCGCGGAAGCCCGGGAAGCGGTACTTCTTGGCGGTGTCCTTGTAGGCCTTCTTGATCGCGGCGTCGACGTCGGCGGCCGGGATGGTGACCGTAGCGGTGAGCTTGGCGTCCTTGACGTCAGAAGCGGTGATGTTCAACACGTTCCTCCTCATACTGCCCAGCTTATCTGAGGTGCTGGTACCTTTATGCAACAAGCGTCGCGAGGGCATAAGCCGACGCGGGTGCGTTGGTGCGGGCGAAAGGACTCGAACCTTCACGGGAATCCCACCAGAACCTAAATCTGGCGCGTCTACCAATTCCGCCACGCCCGCATGAGCGCACAGACTAGGAATGATAGCAGATACGAACGACAAGCGCACGCACACCTTTTACAGGCTCACGACCTCACCACGAGTGCAAAAGGCGGGGCGAG
>CAJMPF010000244.1 GCA_905215195.1 uncultured bacterium
CCCCTTCACCGATTCCGCCACGCAAGCGACCTGGGAGCGCCTAAAGGACGAGCTGCGCAGCTGGCTGGCAAGTGCCTAGCACTCAAGCTGGGCCAGCAGCTCCTCGACGACCTCGGCGGCGTCCCCAACAACCTTGTACTGGGCAGCACCAAAAATGGGGGCATCCGGGTCCTCGTTGATGGCGATAATGCACTCCGCCCCACCGATGCCGGCAAGATGCTGGATGGCGCCCGAAACACCGATACTCACGAGAAGCTTGGGCGAAACCGATACGCCGGTCTGGCCAATCTGATGGCGATACTCCAACCAGCCGGCCTCCACGACAGGTCGCGTGCAACCAAGCTCGGCTCCCAGAGCCTCGGCGAGCCTTCGCATCAGGGGCAGATTCTTCTTGGAGCCAATGCCGCGGCCCACCACGACCAAGCGCTCGGCATCGGCGATCGAGGCCTGCTGCCCCCACTCCTCGGCGGGAATCGAAATCTCGACACGAGCCTTAGCATCATCCGCAAGCGATATCTGGGTGATCGTGCCGGAGCGGCCGTAGTCAAAGTCGGGCGCCTTAAAGATGCCGGGACGAACTGTTGCCATCTGGGGACGATGATTGGGGCAGACGATGGTGGCCATCAGGTTGCCGCCAAACGCCGGACGCGTCTGTTGCAGCAGTCCCGTCTCCGTATCCATCGAAAGTACGGTGCAGTCAGCCGTAAGGCCCGTCTGCAAACGCACAGCAACGCCGGGTGCCAGTTCACGGCCAAAAGCGGTCGCGCCGTATAAGATGGCCTCGGGTTTGCGTCCGGCTACCAAATCGCAGATCAAGCGGGCGTAGACCTCCGCATCGTTTTGGCGCAGACGTTCGTCACGACAGGCCAGGACTTCGTCGGCGCCCGCGCAAACCAGATGTTCCAGGTCCCCGAGCGAGCCCTCGAGGCTCATGCCGACCAGTGCCACCAGACGGCAGCCGCGAGCATCGGCAAGCTCGCGCCCCTTGCCCATGAGCTCGTAGGCCACGGGAGCCACGGCGTCGTGCTCGTCAGTCTGCACGAAGACCCAAATGTCTCGATATGCATCAAGGTCCACCGCACCAGCGGCCTCGTCACGCTCGATCGAGATAGCGTTGACGGGGCAGGCGTCGACACATCCGCCGCATAGGATGCAGCCGTCGGTTACGCGGGCGCAACGGTTGGGCCGCTCGCCTTCCACTACGATGCCGCCCGAGGCACAGGCGCGAACGCAGCGACCGCAGCCGATACAGGCTTCGCTATCGATAATCAGTCCGCTCATCTATGCCATCCCCTCGATAATCTTGGCAAGTTTTACCGCCTGCTCGGACGCCGTTCCCTCAACGGCCTCGCACGTTTGATCACGGTCGGGCACAAACGAGCGCACGACCTGCGTCGGTGATCCGGCAAGGCCACAACGCGAGGAATCGGCGTTCACGTCGGCGGCACTGACCACGCGCACGTCCGCCTCCTCTGCCGCGCGAATACCGGCAATACTCGGCATACGCAGCTGGCCAATCTCCTTGGCAGTCGTCATCACGCACGGCATCTCCAGATAGACCGTCTCCTCACCGGCGTCGCAACCGTGAACGAGTGAAAGCGCGCCGCACGTCGTAAAGCCCGCGCTTTGCACGCAGCTCACGTCGGTCACGCAGGGGATCTCAAAGGCACCGGCAAGCTCGGGGCCGATCTGGGCCGTATCGCCGTCCACTGCCATCTTGCCGCAGATGAGCAGGTCGAAGTCCTCATCGAGCGCCTCGATACCGCATTTGAGGGCATAGGTGGTGGCTAGGGTATCGGCGCCCGCAAAGGCTCGGTCGGTCAGCAGCAGCGCGTCATCGGCGCCGCGAGCAATGCAGTCGCGCAGCAGCGATTCGGTTGCAGGGATGCCCATCGACACCACCGTCACGCGCACATCCATGCCAAAGCCGATAAAGTCGTCCTTCAGCGCCAGCGCGCATTCCAAAGCGCTCGCATCAAAGGGATTAATGACCGCCTGCTTGCCATCGCGCACGATGGTATTGGTCTTGGGGTCCATCTTGACCTCGGTGCTGCCCGGCACGGCCTTGACGCACACCACCATATGGAAATCGCTCATCTTCACGTGCCCCCTTTCTGGACGAGCTCATCCAAGAGCTTCTCCGAAAACAGGTTACCGCGACCCAGCTGCCCGTCGGGATCGAGCTGGAGCTTGAGCCGCGCCGACTCGACCATGGCCTCGTGACCGTACATCGTCTCCAAGAAGCCCGCCTTGATCTTGCCGACGCCATGCTCGGCAGAAACGGCACCGCCCATGGCCGTGACCTCAGAAGCCCACTGGGCAAAGAGTTCTCCGCCGCGGCGATAATCCTGCGCATCGCGCGGCAGAATGTTCACATGCAGATGGTTGTTACCGATGTGCCCCCAGGCGGCAGATTCAAGCCCACTTTCGGCCAACGTGCGGCGATAAAGGCCGATGACATCGCCCAAGCGTGCATTGGGCACCGACATGTCCGAGCCCAGCTTGGTGATGGTGGGATCCATGCGGCGGCGCTCGTCGATAAGCATGTTGACGCTCTCGGGCACCGCGTGGCGGAAGAACCGCTGGCACTCGCGATCGACCTCGGTGCGCGCGACCCATGTCGCATCGTCGCTGCCGCCCGCAAGCTCCAGTACCCACCCCAAGTGATACAGCTCCTCAGTCGCCTGAACTTCGTCGTCGCAGTCGAGCTCCACGTAGACACAGACCTTGGCCTCTTTGTCGAGCGCCGGCAGCGAGGCGAACGCGGTCGACTGCTCGCGCTGGCGACGCAGGATATCCAGGGCGCCCGCATCGAAATATTCGATGGCAGCCGCGTGGGACAGGACGGGACGCACAGAATCGGTGAAGGACACGGCCTTGTCTTCGTCGGAGGAATCGCAAATCAAATTTGCCACTGGCATTTCCATCCTA
>CAJMPF010000245.1 GCA_905215195.1 uncultured bacterium
CCGCCGCCATACACAACCAGCGCAAACACTGCGTCAGCGTCACCGACATCGGCCGTCGCGCATCAATCGTTACGCGCTCATCATATGCCTGCGGTATCATATTGCGCCGTGTATCGTTTCCAAACACACGTCTCTATAACGTAACAGGAGATCACATGGACGCAACCGCAATTATCCTCGCTGCCGGCGAGGGCACCCGCATGAAGTCGAACCACTGCAAGGTTTCGCACAAGATCCTGGGCAAGCCCATGGTCCAGTGGATCGTCGACGCCACCATCAAGGCCGGCTGCAGCCGCGTCGTGGTCGTCATCGGCAGCCACGCCGACGAGATGCGCGCCCTCATCGACGGCGCCTACGCCAGCAGCGCCACCAAGGTCGAGTGCGTCGAGCAGACCGAGCGCCTGGGCACCGGTCACGCCGTGAAGGTCGCGCTCGAGGTCTGCGGCATCACGCAAGGCCCCGTCGTCGTGCTCAACGGCGACCTGCCGCTCATCACCGCCGACACCGTCGCCAAGTTCGCACAGACCGTCGCTACCGGCGAGCTCGCCTGCACCGTCATGACCATGACCCCGCCCGACCCCTTCGGCTACGGCCGCATCAAGCTGGGCGCCGACGGCCAGATCGAGCGCATCATCGAGCAGAAGGACTGCACGCCCGAGCAGGCCGCCACGCTGCTGGAGTGCAACGCCGGCTGCTACGCCTTCGACGGCGCGCAGCTCGCCGCCCACATTAACGAGATCGGCAACGACAACGCGCAATCCGAGTACTACCTGCCCGACATGCTCGAAATCCTCAAAGGCCATGGTCAGGCAGTCTCCATCTTCCACTGCGACGACTACCGCGACGGCCTGGGCGTCAACAGCCGCATCCAGCTCGCGCAGCTCACCGCCATCGCGCGCGACCGCATCAACGAGCACTGGATGGCCGAGGGCGTCACGTTCATCGACCCCACGCAGGTCTGGATCGGCCCCGACGCCGTTATCGGCCGCGACACCGTCGTGTGGCCGCAGACGCACCTGATCGGCCACGTCACCGTGGGCGAGGAGTGCCAGCTCGGCCCCAACAGCCGCCTCACCGACACCACTGTCGGCAGCGGCTGCATCATCGATGAGACCATCGCCATCGAGGCCGTCATCGAGAACGGCGTCGACTGCGGCCCGCGCGCCTACCTGCGCCCGGGCACCCACATGCTCGACGGATCCAAGGCCGGAACGCACGTGGAAATCAAGAAGTCCACGATCGGCGAGGGCTCCAAGGTGCCGCACCTGTCCTACATCGGCGACACCACCATGGGCTCCGGCGTCAACGTGGGCGCGGGCTCCATCACCTGCAACTACGATGGCGTGCACAAGCACAAGACCGTCATCGGCAAGGACGCCTTCATCGGTTCCGACACCATGATGGTCGCGCCCGCCCAGATCGGCGACGGCGCACTCGTGGCCGCCGGCTCCGTCATCACCGAGCCGGTCCCGGCCGACGCACTTGGCCTGGGTCGTGCCCGTCAGGTAAACATTGAGGGCTGGGCCGCCGATTATCGCCGCCGCCTGCACGAGGACGACGAGGTATAACGTTTTACCAAGCATCTAAGGAGCTGTTCCCATGGGGGCGGCTCCTTTTTCTATCGTGACCTGCGCAACCGGATGAGTGGTCGGTTCGTGTCCGTTGACGGTAAAGACGTTATCAAGACTCGATAAACCCCGCCGCGCGGTTACAATGCAAAAAGGCATCTATATGGCATTCGATATAAAGGAGAAGGGTAATGCCGATTAATGATCCCGAGAAGTCGGAGAATATGCGCAAGTCCATCCGCGTGTATTCCGGTTCCTCCAACCGTCCCCTCGCTCAGAAGATTGCTGAGTACCTTGGGGTCGAGCTTTCGGGCCTTACGCTAAAGCAGTTCGCCAATGGTGAGATTTACGCCCGCTACGACGAGACCGTCCGCGGCGCCGACGTCTTCCTGATTCAGTCCGTGGCCGGCGGCAACGTCAACGACATGCTCATGGAGCTGCTCATCGCCACCGACGCTGCCAAGCGCGCATCCGCCCGCTCCATCACTGCCGTTATCACCCACTACGGCTATGCCCGCCAGGACCGCAAGGCCGGCCCGCGCGAGCCCATCACCGCCCGCCTCGTCGCCAACCTGCTCGAACGCGCCGGCGTCAACCGCATCATCACCCTCGACCTGCACCAGGGCCAGATTCAGGGCTTCTTCGATATCCCGGTTAACCACCTGTCCGCACTGCCGCTGTTTGGCCAGTACTACAACGACATGCACTTCGACACCGACAACCTGGTTGTCGTCTCCCCCGATGTGGGCCGCGCCAAGGCCGCCAAGAAGCTGTCCGACATGCTCGGCTGCGACCTGGCCATCGCCCACAAGGGCCGTCCGCGCCACAACGCCGCCGAGGTCATGGGCATCATCGGTGACATCAAGGGCAAGACCTGCATCATCAACGACGACATGATCGACACCGCTGGCACCCTGTGCGCCAACGTCAAGGAGCTCAAGGCTATGGGCGCTGGCGACATCTACGTCTGCGCCACCCACGGCATCTTCTCCGGTCCGGCCATCGAGCGTCTGAACGACGCCCCGATCGTCGAGTGCCTCGTCACCGACGCCATTCCCGTCGAGGTCGGCGGCAAGATCAAGACCATCTCGGTCGCCGAGGAGTTCGCTCAGGCCATCTCCGCCGTTTACCACGAGGAGCCCGTCTCCACGCTCGTCGGCGGCGACTTCGCGCTGTAGTCGCATCGTCCTTGTAACCCGGCGCATCGCCGTCGGAACAGAAGAAACCCCCGCGCTCCCCCTTGCTTCGCAAAGGTCGCGCGGGGGTTTCTTCTGTTCCGACGGCTCGCTCTGCCGCGGCCGCGCTTTTGTCTGGTGGGATTTCGCTGAAGCAAAGCCTCGCCTTCGGCGGGCGCG
>CAJMPF010000246.1 GCA_905215195.1 uncultured bacterium
CGTCCAATCCACTCGTCCATATAACGCTAAAAAGGCCGCTTCCCCCCTTGGGAAGCGGCCCAGACTTTACGAATAAACGATGGTAAAGGGTACTTCTGTTTCGGTCTCTCCTGTTGATGTGTACCTCGTGCCCTCAAGGGTTACCGAGACCACTTGATCGACATTGATCAGTTTTGTCGGCACCGAGATGTTCTCTCCGCTATTGCGCGTCAGCGAGACATAGAAATTGTACGCGCCCGCAGCATCGTCTTCGATAATCTGCTCCGATCCATCCTTGTAGGTAACGGTCAACTTCTTCGTGACTGCGTCAATGCCCAGATCATCGATGTGTGTCTGGATAGAAAACGGACTGATCTCGAGAGGCGAGTCATCGGAGCGGAGTTCCTTTGTATCGACGTACGCTCCGACGCTAAACTCGGGCGTCGATGCCTCGAACGGCTTCGCATCCTCGCCTTCGCCCTCTGTCCAGGAGATATTCCAAGTGACAGCGCGTCGTAAATCTCGATCGCGATTCCAAGATGCAAAGTACATCGTGCCATTAATGACAGTATCGCTTGATGTGTCCTTATCAATGGTGCAGCGTGTGTCAGCCCATTCCTCGCCGAAGTTCATGCTGGGCGTGCCGATGCCTTGTTCTTCTTCACCATAGAGAACAAGTTCGCCTGT
Organism: uncultured bacterium; assembly: GCA_905215195.1. GTDB lineage: Bacteria > Actinomycetota > Coriobacteriia > Coriobacteriales > Coriobacteriaceae > Collinsella. Next base: position 667 of record CAJMPF010000246.1, read on the forward strand.
CTCTGCTGCCGGCTTGTAGTAGTTAACGCCATTTGGATTGGACAACGTAAACGTCACGGCTCCGCAGCCGTTTTGGTCAATAGCCATCTCATGGATATCAAGCGTATAGCCGTTACCCTCGACGGACAGATTAACCTTCTGGACTGTGCCCTCCAGGCTTTGGGGCGCAATGCCGTCACCAAACTCTCTGGTGTAGGTGTATTTAGTCCCCGATGAGCCACCGTTGGTCCAGGTAATGGAATCCCCATTGCCGTGGTTTCCCCAAGCTGAGGCAAAATAGCTGGAATTAATAACTGCGTAGGCGACCCCTCCGGTCGCCAGCACTCCGGCAAGGCATCCGATCACGGCAACATACAGAGGCTTCGCGTGACCCTTTCGGCGAAGCGGCTCACCAGCAGCGGCATAAAGAACACGGTCAGCAAGATCGCTATCGGCTTGGATGGACTCGAAGGCCTGCTTGATTTGATTGGATTTCACGGTCGCCCTCCTCTAGGATGAATTTGAGCTTCGATCGACCACGAGCTAAACGCGTTCGAACGGTCGCGGCTGGCACATGCAGTAACTCGGCAATCTCTTGGGTCGAAAAGCCCAGATAGTAATAGAGCACGATGGGAACACGGAATCGCTCCGGAAGTCGCATAACGTCTGACAGGACTGCCTTGGTCTCATCCTGCGCCGCCGAAAGCGAATCGGCCAGGTTCTCAATATCCTCCACACGCCTCCATGGCTTTCGAAAGAGCGATTTGCATTCATTGATCGTGACCCGGATAAGCCAGCGACGAAGATGCTCCCAACTCTCAAATTGCGTATCGCTTTTGAGCAGCTTAAGAAAGACATCCTGGGCAACATCGTCGGCGTCGGCACAATCGCGCAGGTACGTCAATGCGATCCGAAACACGACATCCCGGTGATCTTCGACCGCCTGTCTAAATGCCCGTTCTTCCATAATCACCTCCCGGTGACGTTAATGATTCTTGATGAGGCCCTCACCATAGATACGCTTTGACCGAACGGAATGTTTCAAATTCAAGCATGAATAACCTACCAAAATAAACCTGTCCCTTTTTGGCAAAAGGAATCCCCTTCTGTGCGCGGGGGTAGATTCCCAGAACGGGCCGCCCGCTGTTTAAGTTTGCTGCTCTACAGTCCTGCGCAAGACGGAAAGCACATTAAGTGCTTTCCTTTGCGTGCGGAACTCGCGACAAACTTAAACAGCGGGCGGCCCGTTCCGGGAATCCGACGTGCTCGTCGGGGCAACGTTCCTCATCAAAAAAGCCCCGCTCCCCTGTTTGAACTGCGCCCCAAATCTTGGACGCCCTAAATAGCGACTAGGCCGCAAGGGCCTGATTCCGGTACTCCTCCGGGGTCAGGCCCTTCAATCTTACCTGCCTCCGGCTCGTGTTCCAGTGGACTATGTATTCCTCCAGGTCGCGTTTGAAATCCTCGAACGTCTTCCACTCGCGGCCCCTGTAGAACTCGTCCTTGACGTGGCCGAAGAGCTGCTCGGTGGCGGCATTGTCGATGCAGTTCGCCTTCCTGGACATGCTCTGGACGATGCCGGCGGCCTCGAGCCTGGATGTGTACGAGGCGTGCTGGTACTGCCAGCCCCGGTCCGAGTGCATGGTCGGGGCGGCGCCCTCGGGGATCTTGGACAGCAGCTCGTCGAGCATCCTCGCCTGCTGGGCCATGTCGGGCGTGGTCGATATGTCGCTCGCCACGATCTCCTTGGTGCAGAAGTCCAGCGTCGGGGCCCAGTAGGCCTTACCGCCAGCCACCTTGAACTCGGTGACGTCCGTCCCCAGCTTCTGCCACGGGGCCCCGGCGTCGAAATCCCTCGCGATCACGTTCTCGAACGTCCTGCCGACGACGCCCTTGTACGAGTTGTACCTGTGGTAGGCCGTCTCGCGTCTGATGCCGCAGCGAATCCCCATCTCGCGCATCATCTTGAGCACGGTCTTGTCGGCTATCACGGCCCCCTCTTCCGCCCTGAGGCACATCGCTATCTGCCGGTGCCCGCAGCCGTTGGCGGTGCGCGAGAAGATCTCCGCGACCGCCCCGCGCAGCTCGGGCCTGGTCGGCCTGGCCGGGTGCGCCAGCGCGTAGTAGTACGTGGACCTCGCGAGCCCCGAGCACGCGAGCAGGTGCCCCAGGTCGTGCCCGTCCGACCGCAGCGCGGCCACCGCCTCGGCCCTCGAGCCCTTGGGCCTGCCCTTCGGCCCCGCCCTCGCGGTAGAGCCCGCACCATCGGTCGAGCG
>CAJMPF010000247.1 GCA_905215195.1 uncultured bacterium
AGGTTTTATATGGGGGAACGTCGGCGGATACCGGGAGGGAGTGGCGTCGCGCGGGACCCTAAGGCTATTGTCGGTTCCCCAGGAAACACCCTGTGGGCAAAAAATGCCAAATATGAGTACGGTTGCTAGCTTAGTAGCATATTGCCTTCGCAAAATAATAGACATAACAGCAAAATATGTTCATTAACGCAAACACATATAAGTCCGCTATAGGGCTGTTTGATCAATTTAGGGACGCGTGTAAGCCGTGAAAACGGCATTTGGGGCTGTTTTGGCTGTTACTAAAAGGGTAACAGTACTCATATTTGCCATTTTTTGCCCACGGGGCCTCGAAGGGGCTGTCAATCAGGTCCCAGGGGAGGCGGTTTGAGGGTCGCAGAGCAAAAACGGGGGCGCAGGTTGTCCTGCGCCCCCGTTTTCTGGGCATTGCGGTTGTTTGCCGCCGGTTGTTACGCCGCCTCGTCGAACTGCGAGTTATACAGGTCGGCGTAGAAGCCACCCTGGGCGAGTAGCTCGTCGTGTGTGCCCTTCTCGACGATGTCGCCGTCGCGAATTACCAAGATTACGTCGGCGTTGCGGATCGTGGACAGGCGGTGCGCGATGACAAAGCTGGTGCGGCCCTGCATCAGCGCATCCATGGCGCGATGAATGAGTTCCTCGGTGCGGGTATCGACGTTGGAGGTCGCCTCGTCCAGAATCAGCGCCGGGCGGTCGGCCAAAATGGCACGGGCGATGGTCACGAGCTGGCGCTGACCCTGCGACAGGTTAGTGCCCTCCTCGTTGATCATAAAGTCGTAGCCACCGGCAAGCGTATGGATAAAGTGGTCGCAACGTGCGGCGCGTGCGGCGGCTTCGACCTCGGCATCGCTCGCATCGGGGCGTCCGTAGCGGATGTTCTCGCGGATCGTGCCGTTAAACAGCCAGGTATCCTGCAGCACCATGGCAAACTCGCCGCGCAGCGCCGCGCGGTCCCAGTCGCGCACGTCGACACCCTCGACGCGCAGCGAACCGCCGTCCACATCGTAGAAGCGCTGCAGCAGCTTAATGAGCGTGGTCTTGCCGGCGCCGGTAGGACCGACGATGGCGATGGTCTGGCCGGGCTGCGCCTCGCAGCTAAAGTCGTGGATGATGGTCTTGTCGGGCGTGTAGCCAAACTTGACATGGTCGAACTCCACGTGGCCGGGGCGCTTCTCGGGAATCTGCGCGTCGGCTTTCTGCTCCTCCTCGGGCGCGGCCAGGAACTCAAAGACGCGCTCGGTGGCGGCTGCCATCGACTGCATCGTGTTGCTCACGTTGCCCAGTTGCTGCACGGGCTGCGTAAAGTTGCGAACGTACTGGATAAAGCTCTGGATGTCGCCGGGCGTGGCGTTGCCGGTCAGTGCGAGCTGTGCGCCCACCACGACAACGCCCACGTAGCCCATGTTACCCACCAGGCTCATAAGCGGCATCATCAGGCCCGACAGGAACTGCGAGCGCCAGCCACTAATAAAGAGGCGGTCGTTTTGACGGTCGAACTCTTCGATTGAGGCCTCGGCGCGGTCGAACACCTGAATGACGTTCTGGCCGGCAAAGTCCTCCTCGATAATGCCGTTGACGGCGCCCAGAACCTGCTGCTGCTCGCGGAAGTACGGCTGCGAGAAGTGAATCATTACGGTCAAGATAATCGCGGCGGCCGGCAGCGTGAGCACGGTGACGCCGGTAAGCGGCAGGCTGATCGAAAGCATCATGACGAGCACGCCGATAATCTGCGTCACCGACGTGATGAGCTGCGTCACGCTCTGGTTGAGCGACTGACCCAGCGTATCGACGTCGTTGGTGATGCGGCTGAGTACGTCTCCCTTGCTGTGGCCGTTGAAGTAACTCATCGGCACGACGGCAATCTTGGCGGCGATTTCCTTGCGCATGCGGTAGCAGATCTTTTGCGTGACGCCGGTCATGAGCCAGCCCTGGACCAGGCTGCAGACAGAGCTCGCCAGATACAGGCAGAGCAAAAAGCCGAGCGTCTTGGCGATCCAGGCAAAGTCAACGTCGCCGGTGCCGTTGACCTTGGCGACCAGGCCTTCGAACAGCTTGGTCGTAACCTGGCCGAGCACCTTGGGTCCCACAATGTTAAAGATGACCGAGCACACGGCAAAGGCGACGGCGGCAAACACGGCAATCTTGTGCTGGCCGATATAGCCGAGCAGCTGCCTCATGGTGCCCTTAAAGTCCTTGGCCTTTTCGCCACGACGCATGCCACCCATGCGGCCCATGGGACCACGCTGGCGGGCGGGCTTGGGAATCTGAGTCTTGGTCTCGTCTGCCATTAGCGCTCGCCTCCTTCCATGACGGCTGCAATTTCTTCTTGGGTAAGCCCCAGCTCCTCGGCGGAAAGCTGCGACTGTGCGATCTCCAGGTACGCCGGGCAGCTGCGCAGCAGCTCCTCGTGCGTGCCGGTGCCCACTACGTGGCCGTCGTCGAGCACGATGATCTGGTCGGCGTGCATGATGGTCGCGATGCGCTGGGCCACGACCACGAGTGCGGCGTCGGTAACGTTTTTGGCCAGCTCCTCGCGCAGGCGCGCGTCGGTCTTGTAGTCGAGGGCACTAAACGAGTCATCGAACACCACGACCTCGGGCTTTTTGGCCAATGCGCGGGCGATGGCCAGACGCTGGCGTTGACCACCCGAAACATTGGAGCCGCCCTGGCTGATGGGGGAGTCGTAACCGCCCTCACGCTCGGCGATAAAGTCCTCGGCCTGTGCGATGCGCGCGGCCTGGCGCATGTCATCATCGCTCACCATGTCGCCGGCAAACTTGAGGTTGCTCTCGACGGTGCCCGAGAACAGACGCCCCTGCTGCGGGATGTAACCAATGCGGCGGCGCAGCTCGGAAAGGGTCATGTCGCGCACGTCGATGCCGTCGAGCGAAATGCT
>CAJMPF010000248.1 GCA_905215195.1 uncultured bacterium
TGAGGATATCGGTCAGCTCGCGCGTGGTCTCCTCGGCGGAACTCACGACGCGCACCCCAGGCCCCAGCGCATGGCGGATAGGTCCCACCAACAGCGGGAAATGCGTACAGCCAAGCACCACGGTATCGATACCGTGGTCGCGCAGCGGCTCAACCGTGGCACCCACCAGCGCACGCACGGCAGGCGTATCGAAGATGTCCTCGTTCTCAAGCCACTGTTCCTGCAGATGTGCACCCGAGGCGAGTTCGTGTTCGACAACCTCGACAAAGCTCGAGGCAGGACAGCCGTATACATCGACGCCGGCATCTAGATCCTGAATGGCGCGCGTGTAGGCGCCCGAGCGAATAGTGAGGTTGGTGGCGAGCACGCCCACCCGGCGCGTGCGGGTGCTGTTGATTGCCGCGCGTGCGCCCGGCGCGATCACACCGATCACGGGAACGTCGAGCACCTGCTGGGCCAGACGCAAGGCCGCAGCGGTCGCCGTGTTGCAGGCGATGACCATAATCTTGACGTCGTGCTTCGAAAGCCAACGACCCGCCTGCAACGCAAACGAGCGCACCTCCTCCTCGGTGCGCGTGCCGTAGGGGCAGCGTTTGGTGTCGCCGAAGTAGTAGACGGACTCGTGCGGCAGCGCCGTCGCGATGGCGCGCGCAACCGTCAGACCGCCCAAACCAGAATCGAACACGCCAATCGGGCGCGTGTCGCCTGCCGGATTCTCGATATCGGACATTACCTCACCAGTCTCTCTCGAAAAGACATGTCCAAGTGCGGCGACGCCGCGCTACGAACGCGCCGCGACCAGCAGCTCTGCCGTCGCCGCCCAACCATCGACAATTTTGCCGCGCGTAACGAAAGCGTTCTCGCAAGCAGCCAGGAACTCGGGCGCGCCGGCGCTCGTCAGGCCATTCTCGACTAGGCAGAACGTGCCCACGTGATCGGCCATGTAGAAGTCGGACTCGGAGTCGCCGAGCGCGAGCGTCTCCTCGCGCTCGATCCCCAGGTGCTCGCAGAAGCGCGCGATGGCAACGCCCTTGTTGAGACCCGCGGGGTTGATGTTGAATGCGCGACCGTCCTCGACGCGATCGAGCTCGAGCGTCGTCGGCTTAGACAGGTGAGTCAGGTGGCCGTTGCAAGCCCAGATCAGACCGCAGCCGGCCTCGTCCAGGATGGCCTGGACCTCATCGTCGGGCACATCGCCGCGCATGCCGACGGTGACCTCACGGTACTTGTAGCCGGTCGACATGTCGTTGTGGTATTCGATCTTGTGCGGCCAGCGGGCGAGGATCTTCTCGCACACGCCGGTCTGCTCGATCACCTGGTGCGGCGTGAGGCCGCAAGAGGGGTCGTAGGGCATGTCGCCGGTCAGATACTCCCAATCGTTGGCTTTGAGATCGTACATGACCAGGCCGCCCATCTCGCCGATGTAGGAGTTGAGACCGAGCACGCGCGCGTCCTCGTGGATCATGGTACGGTTGCGGCCCGAGGTGGGAACCACCTGGATGCCGGCACGGGCGAGCGCCACGACGGCCTCGACGAGTTTGGTCGAGGGGTTGCCGTCGTTGTCGCGTAGCACGCACGAGCCGGGTGCGAGCATCGTGGCATCCAGGTCGGTAAAGACGTACTTGACCTTGGCCAAGCGCTCGCGCATCTCGCCCGAAAGCTCGGCAACGGTCGGCAGGGTGTTGTGGGACATGGTTACTCCGTTTACGTAGAAGGGTTTGGACTTGGACGGCATGTTTTGATTGAGGGAACACGCTTATGGCGACAGCGCACTCAGGGCGCCGCCGCCATCATGGTTCATTAGTCAAACTGGATAACATCGATCAGGCGATTGGCCAGCGAAAGGTCGCTCTCGATGGGCACGAACTCGTCGCCCACGTGCATGAGTTCCTCGTCACCTTTTGCCAGCAGCAAGACAATGGTGGGAGCATCGGGGTTGACGTACTCCTCGCGCGCCGCCTTGAACGCCGCATGCACAGCGGCTTCGCGATCGAGGATGATCTTGTTCGGCGTATCGTCGGGAACATGTTCGGCAAGCTCGCGACAGACCTTCATCGGGTCCTCGTGAGCCGGGTCCTCGTTGGCAAAGATCATCAGGTCGGAATATGGTGCGGCCTCGCGCGGAAGCTGCTCGCGGCGCTCCTGCGCCTTGCCGCCGGCAGCGCCAAACAGCGCAATGACGGGGCTGGCGGGAAACGCGCGCTTGACCGACGAGAAAAGCGAACGGAACGAAAGCTGGTTGTGCGCATAGTCGACGACGCAGATCACGCGACCGTCCTTCGACTCCACGACCTCCATACGGCCCGGCACACGCAGTTTGGAGAGGCCCTTCTTGATGGCATCGATACCGATGCCGATCTCGCGCGCAGCGGCGATAGCGACCAGCGCGTTTTCCACGTTAAAGTCTCCCGCGATACCCAGCAGGACCTTCTCCCCCGCCTCGGACTCGTCGGCACACAGGCCATGCAAGTTGAACTCGATGCTAAAGCCGACCATGCGTACGTCGCTCGCCCACAGGCTTGCCTCGGGATGCTCGACGCCAACGGTCACCAAGCGCTCGGCCGTCGACGCTGCCTCCAGCACACGGTCGACCTCTTCGGTGCCCAGATTCACCACGGCAGTCTTTGCCTGGTCAAAGATCCTGAGTTTGCTCTCAAAATAATCCTCAAACGTGGGGTGTTCGATCGGCGAGATGTGGTCGCGGCCGATGTTGAGGAAGCACGCCACGTCAAACGGCAGATTCTCGACGCGTTGGTACTTGAGCGCCTGGCTCGAAACCTCCATGACCATGGACTGGCGACCGGACTCACGACAGTTGGCGATATGGCGCCAGACCTCGGGGGCCTCGGGCGTAGTATTGGTGCTCTCGTAGCACTCGATACCATCGTCGGTGATCACCGAGCCGATCATGCCG
>CAJMPF010000249.1 GCA_905215195.1 uncultured bacterium
CCTGCTCCTCGGCCTGCTTGGTGGCCTCGACTTCCTGGGCGCGGGCCTCGATCACCGAGGCGAGCTGCTTGCGGACCATGGCGACGTAAGCGTCCTCCAGGGCGGAGGAAGCGGACTTAGCGGGAATCTTCATTTCGGCGAGATGACCCATCAGTTCCTTGGAGGTCATGCCGAACTCTTTGGCCAGGGTGGACACACGGACTTTTGCCATATGACTTCACCTACCCTTTCTGGCACCTTGGGTGCCTAGAGACTGAACGAGCGTGGGAGACGCGCCGGGACCCGCCCGGCGCGACCGCGCGCTAGATCAGGTCCTCCGCATCATCGAAGGCGTCGGTGTCGTGGACACCGCAGAAACGGGAGCCGGGACGAGCCTGGTTGCGGCACTGGATGCCGTCCTCGGACACGTACTCGCAGCGGCGGACGTCCTCGTCCTCCTCGTCACCAATCAGGTCGGCGGCGGGCTCCTCGTGAACGGGAACGTTCTTGAGGATGTCGGCGGCAAGCGTCTCGGACTTGATGTCAATGTGCCAGCCGGTCAGGCGCGCGGCAAGGCGGGCGTTCTGGCCCTCCTTGCCAATGGCGAGGGACAGCTGGTCGTCGGGCACGATGACGCCGGCGTAGGCCTTCTCCTCGTCAATGAGGACGCGGGTGACCTTAGCGGGCGACAGGGCGTTAGCGACGTAGACGGCAGGATCGGCATCCCACAGGATGACGTCGACGCGCTCACCACGGAGCTCGCCCACGACAGCGCGAACACGGCTGCCCTTGGGGCCGACGCAGGCGCCCACGGGATCCAGACGGTCGTCGAGCGAGTGGACGGCGACCTTGGAGCGCTGGCCGGGCTCGCGGGCGATCGACTTGATCTGGACGGTGCCCTCATAGATCTCGGGCACCTCCTGCTCAAACAGACGACGCATGAGCTCGGGGTGGGTACGGGAGATGACAATCGGCGGACGGCTGTGCTCGCCACGAACCGGCTGCAGGTTGGAGTTGGGGTCGCGAACGTCGATGATCACGGCCTTGATGTGCTGGTTGTGCAGGTAACGCTCGCCCATCGGACGCTCGTTGCGCTCGTTCTCGTAACGGCGCTGGTCGAAGTGCGGAAGCTCGGCCTCGACGCCCTCGCGGATCTTAACGATCGTAAAGTCGGGAGTGGACTGCAGCACGGTACCGCTGATGAGGTCACCGATGCGGCCGGAGAACTCCTCGTAGATCTGCTCGCGGGCGGAGTTACGCACGATGGCGTTGATCTCGGCCTTGGCGTGCTGGGCAGCGATGCGGCTCGTGTTCTTGGGGGTAACGTCGATCTCCTCGAACTCGGTGAAGTTGCCCTCCTCGTCCATGGAATCGTCGATCGGCTCCAGGCGGTAGACGTAGATCTTGCCGGTGGTGCGGTCGATGGTCACCTTGGCGCCCCACTCAAGATGCAGGATCTCGGCATAGCTCTTGGCGAGCGACTGCTCCAGGCGGTCGATCAGGTAGAGCTGGTCGATGTGCTTCTCCTGGCAAAGCTCCATCAGGGCGGACATCATGTCGGATGCTGCCATCTTACTTTCCTTCCTTCGCGGGCTTGAAGTCGTAGGTGGGCTTCAACTTGCACTTTTTAACATCAGAGAAATCGAGGGTGACGGACTCGCCGTCCTCGAGCTCGAGGGTCACGTCGGACTCGGTGGCGGCGGCAATCTTGCCGGCGTACTTGCGACGGCCCTCGGTAGCGGTAGAGGTGAGCTCGCAGTTCTCGCCCACAAAGCGGGCAAAGTCGCACGGGCGGCGTAGCGGGCGCGCCATGCCTGGGCTCGACACCTCGAGCGTATAACTCGAAGAGATGGGGTCGAGCTCCTCAATCACATCGCCGACCCACTTGGTGTTGGCCGTGACGTCGTTGAGCGACAGGCTCTGACCCTCGGCACCCTCGATACGCACACGCACGCAGGGGGCCTTGGTGGCACCCACGAGCTCGACGTCGACGATGTCGACATCGTGCTGGGGAGCGACGGCCTCGAGCGCGTCGATGATCGCCTGCTCGGTCTTGGTCTTGACCATTGCGGCACCTCCATCCATACAAAAAAGAAGCGGGGCCGAAACCCCACTTCTTTCAACTACAACTTCATTTGCAAGCAAACTATACCAATAGCTGCGGAAACGTGCAAGCACAGTACGAACCTGCAGGTCAGCGGGAGCACAGGTTCTCCACAAGAAATGGATAATTGGGTGTTGCGGCAAGTGTCCATAACCAAAACGAGGGGCGACCCAACCGGATCGCCCCTCGTCTTTTATGCGTCAGTTAAGCGCGCAGTGCTTACTTGACCACCAGGTTGACCAGCTTGCCGGGCACGCAGATGGCCTTGACAACTGTCTTGCCCTCGAGCCACTTGGCGACGGCGGCCTCGGCGGCAGCCTGCATATCCTCATTGGAGGCATCGCGGGCAACGTCGACGCGGCCGCGGACCTTGCCGAGCACCTGGACCACGATCTGCACCGTGTCCTCAACGGACTCGGCCAGGTCGAAATCGGGCCAGGCGGCGGTGTAGGCGTTGCCCTCGCAGCCGAGTGCCTCGTGCCAGAGCTCATCGGCCCAGAACGGGCAGATGGGGGCAAGGACGCTCACGATGTCCTTGGCCACGCCGTAGCACAGGGCCTTGTCGCGGTCGGCACCATCGGTGGCGTTGAGGTAGGCGCTCGCCGCGTTGACGAGCTCCATGACAGCCGAGATCGCGGTGTTGAACTGGCCGCGATCGAAGTCCTCGGTGCACTTGGCGATGGTGCGGTGACGCTCGCGGTAGAGCTTCATCGCTGTCTCATCGAGCACGGACTTGTCGAAGGCCACGTTGGCGTCGCCGGACTGGACGAGCTGCCAAACGATACGCCAGGCGCGCTTGATGAAGCGGTTGGCGCCTG
>CAJMPF010000250.1 GCA_905215195.1 uncultured bacterium
GGACAGCACTTAATGTGCTTTCCGTCTTGCGCAGGACTGTCCGCAGTAGCGAGCAAAGCGTCGGGACGCGCCCCTCAGTAAAATCTACGAGAAGTCAGCAACCTGAGCAGTCAGTGCCGCCAGGATCTCCTTGAGCTCTGCTGCACGGTCCCTCTTCTTCTGGACCACCGCGGGCGCGGCCTTGGCCACAAAGCCCTCGTTGGCAAGCGTCTTCTCGCAACCGGCGAGCTCCTTCTGGGCCGCGGCGATCTCCTTCTCCAGGCGTGCCTTCTCAGCCGAAAGATCGACCTTGCCCTCGAGCACCACAAAGACCTCGACGCCGCTGTCGACCACGGCGATGCTTGCAGCCGGCTTCTCGACGTCGGTATCCATGACCAGCGAGGCAGTGTTTGCCAGCGGCTCGATGGTCGAACGCAGGCTCTCGAGCTTCTCGATGTCCTCGGCACCGGCACGCACGACCACGTCGAGCTCGGCCTTGGGGCTCAAGCGATAACGAGAACGCGTGGCGCGGGCGGCGGAAACGACGGTGCGGCACAGCTCAAACGCTCGCTCAGCGTCCTCGTCGACGTACTTGACGTAGTCGGCGGGCTCAGGCCACTTGGCGATCATGAGTGCCTCGGCGCGGTCCACGTTGCCCTCGGCGTCCAGGTCGAGCACGCTTGCCGGCATGTTGTCCCAAATCTCCTCGGTGACAAACGGCATAAGCGGGTGCATCAGGCGAATGGAGGTGTCGAGCACAAAAATCAGATTGCGCTGCGCCTGCAGACGGCCCTCGCCCTTCAGGCGGGCCTTGGTGACCTCGACGTACCAGTCGCAGACCTCGTTCCAGAAGAACTGCTGCACGCCGCGGGCCATATCGCCAAAGGTGTAGTTCTCGATGCCCTCGGTGACCATCTTCACGGCCTTGGCCAGGCGACTGAACATCCAAGCGTCGGCCGGCGTCTCAACGACGGGCTGGCCGGGCGTGTAGCCCTCCATGTTCATGAGCAGGAAGCGGCTGGCGTTCCAGATCTTGGTCACAAAGCTCTTGGCCTGGTCGGTGCGCGGGCTGTCGATGAGCTTCTTGGTCTTCTTGTCGATGTTCGCGTCGAACTTGACGTCCTGGTTGGTGGTGCACAGCGTGAGCAGGTTGTAGCGCATGGCGTCGGCGCCGTACATACCAATGAGGTCCATGGGGTCAACGCCGTTGCCCTTGGACTTGGACATGCGGCTGCCGTCCTTGGCCAGAATCGTCGGGTAGATGACGACGTCCTTAAACGGCACCTCGTCTAGGAAGTACAGCGAGCTCATGACCATGCGGGCGACCCACAGCGCGATGATGTCGCGCGCGGTGACGAGCGCCGTCGTGGGGTGATGTCCCTCGAGTAGCTCCGGCTTTTGCGGCCAGCCCTGCGTGGCGAAGGTCCACAGCTGCGAGCTAAACCAGGTGTCCAGCACGTTCTCGTCCTGATGCACGTGATGGCCGCCGCACTTGGGGCACACGTCGGTGTCCTCGGTCAGGGCGTCCTCCCAGCCGCAGTCCTCGCAGTAGAACACAGGGATGCGGTGGCCCCACCACAGCTGACGGCTGATGCACCAGTCCTTAAGATTCTCCATCCAGGTGGTGTAGGTCTGCGTCCAGCGCGCGGGATGGAAGGTGACCTTGCCGGAATTGACGGCGTCGAGCGCCGGTCCCTTGAGCTTGTCGACGGCCACAAACCACTGCTCGGACAGCCACGGCTCAAGCGCGGCGTCGCAACGGTAGCAGTGCATGACGGAGTGATCGAGGTCCTCGACGTGATCGAGCAGGTCGTGCTCCTCAAACCACTTAATGACGGCCTCGCGGCACTCGTCGCGGTTCATGCCGGTGAACTCGCCGTAGCCCTCGACGACCACCGCGTGCTCGTCGAAGATATTGATCTGCGGCAGGTCGTGAGCCTGACCCATGGCGTAATCGTTGGGGTCGTGGGCCGGGGTGACCTTGACAAAACCGGACCCAAAGTTGGCGTCGACATGCCAATCCTCAAAAATGGGGATCTCGCGGTCGACGATGGGGAGCTTGACGGTCTTACCCACAAAGGCGGCCTTCTCGGGATCCTTCGGGGAGACAGCGACGCCCGTGTCGCCGAGCATGGTCTCGGGGCGCGTGGTGGCGACGACGATGTAGTCCTGGCCGTTGACCGGCTCGGTCAGCGGATAGCGCAGGTGCCACAGGTGGCCCTTCTCGTCCTTGTACTCGGCCTCGTCGTCCGAGATGGCGGTGGTGCAGTTGGGGCACCAGTTAACGATGCGCTTGCCGCGATAGATCAGACCGTCATGGTACCAGTCGCAGAAGACCTTGCGCACGGCCTGGGCGTAATCCTCGTCCATGGTGAAGCGCTCGTTGTCGAAGTCGACGGAGCAGCCCATGCGCTTGATCTGCTCGACGATGATGCCGCCGTACTCGTGGGTCCAGTCCCAGCAGGCATCGACAAACTTGTCTCGACCAATCTCCAGGCGGCTAATGCCCTCGCTCTTGAGCTTCTTGTCGACCTTGGTCTGCGTGGCGATACCGGCGTGGTCGGTGCCCAGCACCCAGCGCGTGGACTTGCCGCGCATGCGGGCCATGCGAACGATGGCATCCTGGATGGAGTCATCGGTGGCGTGGCCCATGTGGAGCTTGCCGGTCACGTTGGGAGGCGGAATAGTGACGGTGCAGTCGCCCACGCCCTCGCGGCGCTTGTAGTAGCCGCCGTCAAGCCACTTCTGCAGGATCGCCGGCTCGTTGGTCGACGGATCGTAGTTCTTGGGCATTTCTTCCATATATCTCTCCCTGTCCCGCCGGGGAGGAATGTAGGCCCGATTTTCGCTCGGTCAAGTCCTGGCTCGCGCGAAGACCACATTAAGTGGTCTTCGGCTCGTGCGGAATCTACG
>CAJMPF010000251.1 GCA_905215195.1 uncultured bacterium
ACGCTTTGCGCTACTGGCGTGCCCATCGAGGTGTTCTGTCACGGCGCTATTTGCATTGGATACTCGGGTGCGTGCGGGTTCTCTGCCCTTCGACGTGGCCGCTCTGCGATGCGCGGCGACTGCACGCAGCCGTGCCGTCTGGCGTACGACCTGGTGGACGAGGCGGGGCAGAGCGTTGTCGCCGTCGAGGGAGATCGCCTGCTGTGCCCGCGCGACTATCTGGGTATTGCACATCTGCCCGAGCTTGTAGATGCCGGCGTGGCGTCGCTCAAGATCGAGGGGCGCATGAAGAACCCCGATTACGTATTCAACGTGGTGCGGGTGTGGCGCCGGGCACTCGATATGCTGTACGACGGCGCGTGGGACCCCGGTGCCGTGGAAGAGCTTGAGCGCGAGCTGGGAAGGTCGTTTAACCGTGGGTTTACCGATGCGTACCTGCGAGGGCGTTCGGGTGCCGAGCTGATGAGCTTTGAGCGTGCGATTAACCAGGGCGTGCGCGTGGGGCGCTTGGTCGCTGTGGGCCACGAAGAGGTGACCGTTGAGCTCGACGCCGCCGTGGCGGCGGGTGACACGCTCGAGATCCGGTTTTATCCGGGTGCCGACGCGCGTCCCGATGTGCCCAAGCGCTGGCCGCAGGTGCCCTGTCCGGTGGATGCCGCAGCGGGGGAGCGCGTCGTCGTGCATTGCAAGCGTAAGGTTGACACGGGCTGCGAGGTGTACCTGATTCGCAGCGCCGGCGTGTTGGATCAGACGGCGGCGGTGTTGGAGCGCATGCGGGCCGAGGCGGATGCGATTGCGCCCGTTGCGCGTGCCGTTGAGGTGCTGCCCTTTGAGGACGTTGCGGTGGATGGCGGTGCGTCCACGGAGTTGGTGGAGTGCGCGGTTCCCACTCGCATGGTTTTTGCTTGGCAGCTGATGGATGCCGACCCGCGCGGAGAACTTGATTTGTCCGACGCCGTTGTGGTGCTTGACGAGGTGTGCCGCACGGGTGACGCTGACTGGACCCGCTCACTGATACAGCGTGCCGGGCGCGTCGTCTGCCGCAACCTGGGACAGGTGGTGATCGCTCGCGAGCTGGGCGTGACGTTTGACGTGGCGGCGCCGGTGTTCTGCGCGAATCGGGCCACGCTTACCTGGCTGCGCGGACTCGGTGCGGGGCGGGTGTGCTTGCCGGCGGAGTTGCTCGGCAATGATGCGGAGCGTATTGCCGAACTGGCCGCTGAACCCGGCGTCTTGGGTCCGGTCGACGCCGACCGTCCCGAGCTTATGGTGTGCGAGCACTGCCTGCTGACCGCCGAGGGCGTCTGCGCCACCGATGCGACGGGACAGGTTCGTTGCCGCGACTGCTTGCGTCGTCGGCAGGTACGCTATCTGGTCGAGCGTGACGGTACACGTCTGCCAGTTGCCATTGACGCATGCGGCAGGACGAGGATTTTCCTGTCGTAGGTGCTGCGTCGCGTCAGTTTGTTATCATAAGAGAGTTTATGGACTTCCAGCACCGCCGTTTTCGGCGAGGGTGCTATAGCAAAAGGAGGATACCCAATGCTGTCTGTTGACGAGCAAATGCGTATCATCACCTCGGGCGCCGCGCAGATCGTTCCCGAGGCCGACCTTCGCAAGAAGCTTGAGAAGGGCGAGCCCCTCAACATCAAGCTCGGCGTCGACCCCACCAGCCCCGACCTGCACCTGGGCCACGCCGTGCCGCTGCGCAAGATGCGTCAGTTCCAGGACCTGGGCCACAACGTCACCCTCATCATCGGCAACGGTACCGCGTTGATTGGCGACCCTTCGGGCAAGAATTCCACCCGTCCGCAGCTTTCGCAGGAGCAGATCGAGGCCAATGCCGAGACCTACGTGAGCCAGGCCATGAAGATCCTGGATCCCGAGAAGACCACCATCGTGCACAACGGTGACTGGATCCTTTCGATGGATCTGGCCGGTCTGCTGCAGGTGTGCTCCAAGTTCACCGTCGCCCGCATCCTCGAGCGCGACGACTTTACCAAGCGCTACCAGTCTCAGACGCCGATCGCCCTGCATGAGTTCCTGTATCCCGTGATGCAGGCTTTCGACTCCGTGCAGATCAAGGCCGACGTCGAGATGGGCGGCACCGATCAGCTCTTCAACCTGCTCGCTGGCCGTGAGCTCATGGAGAAGATGGGCATGGAGCCGCAGATCGCGCTCACCATGCCGCTGCTCGAGGGCACCGATGGCGTGCGCAAGATGTCCAAGTCCTATGGCAACTACATCGGCCTGACCGACGCTCCCAAGGATATGTTCGGCAAGACCATGTCCATCCCCGACGAGATGATCGGCAAGTACTATCGTCTGGCCAGCTCGCTCACCCCGGCCGAGGTCGACAAGATCGACGCCGCCCTGGCCGATGGTTCTGCCGACCCCTACGAGCTCAAGCGCGCTCTGGGCCGCGACCTGTGCGACACCTACCACGGCGCCGGCGCCGGAGACGAGGCTCAGGCCGAGTTCGACCACGTGTTCAAGGAGGGCCAGCTTGCCGACTTCCCCGAGAAGCACGTTGAGCTGACTGTTAACGACGAGGGCCAGATCTACCTCGCCGGCCTGCTCAAGGACTTGGGCCTTTCGGCGAGCGCCGGCCAGGCCCGCCGCGACATCGACGGCGGCGGCGTCAAGATCAACGGCAAGGCCGTGGCTCCCAAGAGCTATAACATCGATCCCAGCGCCCTCAAGCTGGGCGACACCCTCTCCGTAGGCAAGCGCAAGGGCTTCAAGCTTATTTAGTTACGCGGTTCTACGAACCGCGTAACGGCTCGACGCTGCGCGGGCCGCATTTGGACAATCTGACGTTCAACTTCAAGGGCGCGAC
>CAJMPF010000252.1 GCA_905215195.1 uncultured bacterium
ACCACACGCCCAGCCCGCGCCGCCGCAAGCCCAGCATGTCGGTCACGAGCGCCCAAACGGTCGTGGACCTTCCCTGCGACGGCCACAAGATCGCCGTCATCGGCGAGCGCATCAACCCCACCGGCAAAAAGCGCCTGCAGCAGGCCCTGCGCGACGGCGATCTGGACTACGTTGTGAGCCAGGGCATCAGCCAGCAAGAGCAGGGCGCCGACATCCTGGACGTTAACGTGGGCCTGCCCGAGATCGACGAGGTCAAGATCATCCAACAGGCGACCGAACAGCTCCAGGGCTCCACGCTGCTGCCGCTGCAGATCGACTCCACCGACCCCGCAGCCGTCGAGGCCGCCGTGCGCCGCTACGCCGGCAAGCCCATCATCAACTCGGTCAATGGCAAGCAGCAGATCATGGATGAGATCTTTCCGCTGGTCGCCCACTACGGCACCAACGTTGTCGGCCTTACGCTCGACGAAGGCGGCATCCCCGATACCGCCGAGGCTCGCTTCGCCATCGCCGAGCGCATCGTGACCGAGGCTGCCCGTTACGGCATCGGACCGGACCGCATCCTCATCGACTGCCTGGTCATGACCGCCTCGACCAATCAACGCCAAGCCGAGCAGATCCTGCGCGCCATGTCCCTGTGCAAGGAGCGTCTGGGCGTCAAATGCGCGCTCGGCGTGTCGAACATCAGCTTTGGCCTGCCTGCCCGCCCGCTGCTGGGTTCGGTCTTTTTGGCCGCCGCCTTCGGCGCGGGCCTGGACGCCCCCATCATGAACCCGGGCTCCAAGCGCTTTATGGATACCGTCTACAGCTATCGCGTCCTGAGCGTTGAGGACGAGGGCTCGACCGGATACATCGAGCGCTACGCCGGTTGGACCGATCCGTACAAGATAGCCGCCAACCCGGCAGCGGCTCACGGCTGCTCAGGCAGTATCGACCGACGCTGTGCCCGCTGCTGGCACCGCCGGCACCGACGGCAACGACGACCCGATTCGTCGCATGGTCGTCTCGGGCCGCAAAGGCGAGATCGCGGCCGAAACCGAGCGTCTGCTGGCAGATCACGACGCCATGGACCTCATCAACAATCACTTTATCCCCGCCCTCGACGAGGTTGGCGTCCTCTTTGACCAGGGAAAGTTCTTCTTGCCGCAGCTTATGGCCTCGGCCGAAGCCGCACGCGTGGGCTTCGACACCATCAAGCGTCTGATGCCCGCCGGCGAGATTGCCGACAAGGGCAAGATCTGCGTGGCCACCGTCAAGGGCGACATCCACGATATTGGCAAGAACATCGTCAAGATGCTGCTCGATAACTACGGCTATACCGTCTTTGACCTGGGCCGCGACGTCGATCCGCAGGAGGTACTCAAGACCGTCAAGGAGCGCGATATCAAACTCGTCGGCCTCTCGGCGCTTATGACCACCACCGTCGTCGCCATGGAAGAGACCATCAAGTTGCTCCATGCCGAGGTTCCGGGCGTCAAGATCATCGTAGGCGGCGCCGTACTCACCCCCGAATACGCCAAGCAGATCGGCGCGGACTACTACGCCAAGGACGCCGCCGAAAGCGCTCGTATTGCCGAAGAGGTCTTTGGGCAGTAACACAACGGAAACAACCGAGCACCAAAACGTGCCGCACGCGCCACTTGGCACGTGCGGCACGTTAGAATAGATAAGACTATGCTCGTTTTGGCAGATAGGAGCGCAAGGATGGCGATCACGCCCGCAGAAATCGCGGAAACCCGCGGCATGGTTGAGGAGCAGAACCTCGACATCAGGACCATCACCATGGGTGTTTCGCTCATGGGTTGCGGCGACGAGAACCTCGACCGCATGTGCACGAAGATCTACGACCACGTGACGCACACGGCTGAACACCTGGTCGAGACCGCCGAGAACCTCGAGCGCGAGTACGGTATCCCCATCGTCAACAAGCGCGTTTCCGTCACCCCGGTGGCGCAGATCGCCGCGTGCTGCAAGGATGAGGACCTCACCCCCATCGCGCACGCCCTCGACCGCGCGGCTGAGACGCTCGGCATCGACTACCTGGGCGGCTTCTCCGCGCTCGTCCAGAAGGGCATCGGCGACGCCGACCGCCGCGTCATCCAGTCCATCCCCCAGGCGCTCGCCACCACGAGCCGCGTCTGCTCCAGCGTCAACGTCGCCAGCCTGCGCGCCGGTATCAACATGGACGCCGTGCTCATGGCCGCCCAGACCATCATCGATGCCGCTAAGCTCACGGCCGACCAGGACTCCGTCGGCGCTTCCAAATTTGTCTGCTTTGCCAACATGGTCGAGGACTCCCCGTTTATGGCGGGCGCCGTCCACGGCGGTGGCGAGGCCGACGCCGTCATCAACGTAGGCGTCTCGGGCCCCGGCGTTATGGCCGCAGCCCTGGAAACGCTGCCCGATTCCGCATCGATGATGGAAGTCGCCGAGAAGATCAAGCAGACCGCCTTTAAGATCACCCGTGCCGGCGAGCTCATGAGCCGCGAGGCCGCCCATCGCCTGGGTGTCGAGAAGGGCATTGTCGACCTGTCGCTGGCTCCCACGCCTGCCATCGGCGACTCCGTCGCGCGCATCCTCGAGATCATCGGCGTGGGCACCTGCGGTGGCCCCGGCACGACCTGCGCGCTCGCCATGCTCAACGATGCCGTCAAGAAGGGCGGCGTCATGGCCAGCTCCAGCGTGGGCGGTCTCTCCGGCGCTTTCATTCCCGTGTCCGAGGACGCCGGCATGATCGCC
>CAJMPF010000253.1 GCA_905215195.1 uncultured bacterium
GCAGCAGCGTGTTCTCGCGAGCGCAGGGCAGCGCGATGTCGCAGGAAAGCTGCCACACGCCGCGGCCGTCACCCTCGTGCCACACGGCGTTGGGTTTCTCGTCAACGTACATGGCGAGCGTGACGCCCTTGTCGTGGCCGGAGCGCTTCTTGTTGTAGACGTGCTCGAGCACGGTGTAGTCGATGCCGTCGGGATCCTCGACCCAGCCATGGGTGTCGGAGCAGGCCAGGACCTTGCCGCCGAGCTGGGTGACCTTCTGGACTGCATAGATGGCGACGTTACCGGAGCCGTGAACGACGACGTTCTTGCCCTCGAAGGAGTCTCCGCGGCTCTTGAGGTACTCGTCCACAAAGTAGGCCAGACCGTAACCGGTGGCCTCGGTACGGGCGAGCGAGCCGCCAAAGGAGAGGCCCTTGCCGGTAAGGACGCCGGTCCACTCGTTGGTCAGGCGCTTGTACTGACCGAACAGGTAGGCAACCTCGCGGCCGCCAACGCCCAGGTCGCCGGCGGGAACGTCGGTGTTGGGGCCAATGTGGCGATAGAGCTCGGTCATGAAGGACTGGCAGAAGTGCATGATCTCGTTGTTGGACTTGCCCTTGGGGTCAAAGTCGGAGCCGCCCTTGCCGCCGCCCATGGGAAGGGTGGTCAGGCTGTTCTTGAGGATCTGCTCCAGGCCCAGGAACTTGAGCATACCCAAGGTGACCGTCGGGTTAAAGCGAAGGCCGCCCTTGTAGGGTCCAATGGCAGAGTTGAACTCGACACGGTAACCGCGGTTGACCTGAACCTTGCCCTGGTCGTCGACCCAGGGAACACGGAACATGACGATGCGCTCGGGCTCGACGAGGCGCTCCAGCAGGGCGGCCTCCTCGTACTCGGGGTGGGCGTCGAGCGCCGGCTGGATGGTGCCGAGGATCTCGGTCGCGGCCTGGATGAACTCAGGCTGCTCGGGATAGCGGGCCTTGAGCTCGTCGAGAACTTTCTGCGTGTAGCTCATGCTTCCTCCAATTGATGGAAAAGAAAAGTGTCGTTCGCGGCGCCCCATGCGCCGTGAGCTTTATCGAGTATGGATAATATCGCACTGTTGCAGCAAAGTTACGCATAAGCCGACGAGCAGATGTTTCGTTTTGATTACGATGCAGGTAGAAGCGTTTTTGAGTGCCTGACGTGCAAAACCTGTGTTTCAAACCTGTTTCGTCCACGTATTCCACACCACCACAAAGGTGCCTGTCCCCAATGTGGTGGTGTTGGTGGTTAGAGGACGAGCTGATGGTAGTCGGCGGGGGTTATGCGGCCTTCGGTGGCAGCGCGGAAGGCGGCGAGGGCATCGCCGGAGAACGGCATGACCCAGCAAAGCCCACAGCCGGCAGTAATGGAGCCCGGCAATGGCATGATGCGCCCGGGCACACCGGCGGCAAGGCACAGCTGCTCGCATTCCATCACATCGAAAGTGCTGTCGAACGACACGATGATCTTGCGTTCGTGGTCGAGGGCATCGCCGGACGGGCCTTCGCGGTGTGCCTCACGATACGCCGCGGCGGCCGCTTCCTCTTCCGCAGTATGTCCACAGCCACCGCAGCCGCAGGTACAGGGCTCGGAACCATCGCAAGTGCAAGACTCTCCCGTGTCGGGGCAAATATCGTGAGACATGGCAACTCCAATCGTCTAGGCGAGCAACTCGGCCGCCGCAAACTCCTCGGGTGTATTGACGTTTTCGAAGCAGAGCGTCGAGCCCGCGGCCTTAACGATCTGCGGCTCATCCATATAGCCAGCCTGAACGCGATTGATCAGGCAGCGAATGCGCTGGCGGTCGCAGGCAAGCAGCTCTTGGGCAACCGGCGCACAAGCGTCACGGCGCCAGACGGCGCAAAGCGGCTCAATCCCCCGCTCCTCGCGCGGCACGCACACGTCGAGCGCCTCGGCCTCGACACAGCCAGCAAGGGCACCGATTAGCTCCGAAGAGACAAACGGCATATCACAGGCGACGATAGCAACGAGAGGCAGCCGGGCCGCAGTCAGCGAACTCGCGATGCCGCGCATGGCGCCCGCCGGCCCCTCAAGGTCCGACACTATTCGCGGCACCAGGCCGCCAAACGCGCGCTCCTCAAGGTAGGCAAGCTCGCTGGGACGCGAAGTCGTCACGACCAATTCGCCGGCAACTGGCGCCAACCGACCCAGCACGCGTTCGATGAGCGGCTCGCCGCAAAACGCCATGCGAGCCTTATCACAACCCATGCGCGAGGACAGTCCACCCGCTTGGACGACACAAGAAAGATCGGCACGTCTTACGGTAGTCATACGGCAAAACACCTCCATCGGCATGCTCGAAACCCGGTGCACGAAGCTAAATACAGCCACCGAAATAGCAGCACTACGAAAAGCTCGTGCAAAAACAAAACAGCGCCTTTGCGGCACGCAGCAAGACCGCGAGCACAAAAGCGCTGGTAGCGTATGGCGGGAACGTATGTGAATCGAACACATCAAAGACGTTTTGCACGCCTCGCAACGGTTTTGAGGACCGCGGAGCCCACCGGAGCCCATCCGTTCCCAAGTGCGCCGGTATTTTACCAAACCGAAACGGCTCCATCCCAAAAAGACGAACAAGAAGTTGCGGTGGAATAGTTCCTGTATTTGCTGCCAAAGCCTCCAAATAGGAACTATTTCACCGCAACTGAGGAGGCGGGAGCGGGTGACCGGCCTAGCGTAGGGACCTCAGGCCGCCGGC
>CAJMPF010000254.1 GCA_905215195.1 uncultured bacterium
GCGAAGTGTCCCTCTCCGCAATACTTCTCCGCATCGGCGACGCTCATTTCGTCGAGACTCTGCTGATTCGGCTTGCCCCAGTTGATGCAGACGCGGTCGACCGCAGTCAGGATGACCAATGCGTCCGCATGAACCAGCTCTGCCAGCTTGGCAGAGGCAAAGTCCTTATCGATGACGGCGGCAGCGCCCTTAAGGGGGTTGCCCTGGGCCTTGGTGACGGGAATGCCACCGCCGCCGCAGGAGATAACCACATGGTTGGACTCGACGAGCGACTTAATGGTGTCGAGCTCGACGATGTTCACGGGCTTGGGCGAGGCAACCACGCGACGGAAGCCCTGCTTCTCGTCGTGGATGAACTGATAGCCGCGATCGGCCTCCAGCTCCTTGGCCTCGGCCTCGCTCATCCACGGACCGATCGGCTAGGCCGGGTCGTCCGCCGCAACCTCGACCTGGGTGAGCACGGTCGCGACACCCTTGTCGATATTGCGGTCGAGCATTTCCTCGCGCAGCGCATTTTGCAGGTCATAGCCAATGTAGCCCTGGCTCATGGCGCCGCAAACGGACAAGGGGCAGGGAACGTACTTCTGAGGATTAGAGCGCGTGAGCTCAGCCATCGCGTTGGCGATCATGCCCACCTGGGGACCGTTGCCGTGCACGACGACGACCTCGTTGCCCTCCTCGATCAGGTCGACGATGGCCTTGGAAGTCGTCTTGACGGCCTCCATCTGCTCGGGAAGGTTGGCGCCGAGGGCGTTTCCGCCCAAGGCGACAACAATACGCTTAGCCATTTCTCAGCCCAGCTTTAGGCCTGGAACCAACGGGCGGTGTTGCGCTCGTCGAGGGCCTTGAGGGTAGCGGCGGGATCGGCAACCTTCTGCAGGAAGATCATGGCCGCGATGGCGTACGGCTTGTAGCTGGCCTCCTTGTACATGCCCACGCGGTGCATGTCGAAGACGTCGGCGTTGACCTCGCCGTGCTCGCAGGAGACACCGGAGATGTCGGCGGGCAGCGGGTGCATAAAGATGGTGTCCTGGCCGTTGGCAGTCTTCTCCATGAGCTCGGTCGTGGAGCACCAGTCCTGATGGGTGGCGTTCTGGGCGAGCAGCTCCTTCTCGAGCGCTGCGATGCCGGCGTCGTCGCCCTCGGCGTACAGGTTGGTGCGCTTCTCCATGGCGGCAAACGGAGCCCAGCTCTTGGGGATCACGATGTCGGCGCCCTCGAAGGCCTCGGCCATGGTGTTGACCTGCTTAAAGGTGGTGCCGGACTCGGCGGCATAGGTCTTGGCGCGCTCGACGACCTCGGGCATGAGGTCGTAGCCCTCGGGGTGAGCCAGGGTGACGTCCATGCCAAAGCGGGGCAGCAGGCTGATCAGCGACTGCGGGCAGGACAGCGGCTTGCCGTAAGAGGGCGAATAGGCCCAGGTGACGGCAACCTTCTTGCCCTTGAGGTTCTCAAGACCGCCAAACTCGTTGATGAGGTAGAGCATGTCGGCAGAGGACTGCGTGGGGTGATCGGAGTCGGACTGCAGGGAGATGAGCGTGGGACGGTGATCCAGAACGCCGTCCTCGTAAGCCTGCTGGACAGACTCGGAGACCTCGGCCATGTAGGCGTCGCCCTTGCCGATGTACATGTCGTCGCGGATGCCGATGACGTCGGCCATAAAGGAGATCATGGTAGCGGTCTCGCGGACGGTCTCGCCGTGAGCGATCTGGGACTTCTTCTCGTCCAGGTCCTGCAGCTCAAGGCCGAGCAGGTTGGCGGCCTTAGAGAAGGAGAAGCGCGTACGAGTGGAGTTGTCGCGGAACAGCGAGACGGCCAGGCCCGAATCGAAGATCTTGGACGAAACGTTGTTCTCACGCAGCTCGCGCAGAGCGTCGGCGACGATGTAGAGCGCCTTGAGCTCATCGGTGGTCTTATCCCAGGTGTGCAGGAAGTCGCTGCCGTACATACCCTTAAAATCGAGGCCGTTCAGCTGCTCGACGAGCTCGGTAAACTTGGCGTCCATGTAAATGTCCTTTCTAAAGGTGAAACGATCGCAATGAGTAGATGCGCTCCGGCATGCGCGTGTGGCCAGAACATGCAGAGCGCTATGACGAGGACCCGCCACCGTCGAGGAAGCATGGGAGATAACGACCGCGGGCCCCAAGTCAACAGGAGGCGCCGGGGGCATAAACTGCCCCCGGCTCAACAAGATCGAGGAATGGGACTAGTCGATCTTGTTGTTGGTCAGACCGGCGCGGAACACGGTGGCATCGCCATCGGCCTGGCTCGGATCGTAGAGGTTCAGGGCAGCCACATACATGGCGGCAGCGGTGACCAGGTCGTCCTTGTAGGTGACCTCGTTGGGAGCGTGAGCCTGAGACTCGGCACCCGGGCCAAAGCCGACGCAGGGGATGCCATAGCGGCCCTGGATGGAAACGCAGTTCGTGGAGAAGGTCCACTTGTCGCACAGCGGACGACCGGTGCGCTTGTCCATGCTGGGCTCGCAGCCGATGCGCTCGTCACCGAACATGGCCTTGTGGGCGTCGACGAGGGCCTTGACGTGCGGAGCGGTCTCCTTGTTGATCCACGTGGGGAAGTAAGCCTCGGTCTCGTAGACCTCGCCGGTCCAGGACGGACGGTCGTACATGTACATGGAGACCTTCACGTCATCGCCGTACTTCTTGGCGGCCGGCAGGTTGCGGATCTCGTCCAGGCAGGACTCCC
>CAJMPF010000255.1 GCA_905215195.1 uncultured bacterium
CGCACGACGCTCCTCCACCACGACGACGCCGCGTTTTTCGAGCGCCTTGATGGTCGCCGACATGCTGTTATAGAGAAGGTTGAGGTCGCGCGTCGTGACCGGGCCGCACTGGAGCGCCTCGATGAGCTGACGCTGGCGGACCGCGGTCTTGGGCGGCGTATAGTCGAAGCCCTCGGGCGTGAGCATGACCCAGCGGTTTTGGATGGGTTTGACGGCGGGGCGCTCAACGGCCCACACGCCGTCGTCACCTTTGACCACGCGCGGGCTTCCACCCGGGGGCAAGAACAAACGCAGGCACTCGGAAAGCGTTGCGACGTACTCGCGGCTCATCCAGCGTGCGATACGGGCAGCCTCGGCGGTAAAGAGCGGTTTGCTGAGGATAGCCTCGATGGCTTTAATGCGGGCTGGGTCGAGGGCGTTGATGCCTTGCAGGTCACCCAGCTCAGGCGCAATGTCGACGATATAGCCCGCGGCGGCACGGTTACCAAAGTGGACCAGGACCGTGGATCCGATTTGCGCCTCGTTGGCAAGGGACCGGGGAATGCCATAAGCAAACGGCTCGGACAGCGCACGGGTGGGAATGTCGAGGACTACGCTCGCATAGGCGGCGACGGGTTCAGGCGCGAACTCAGGCTTGGCCGGAGTCTCCTCCGGTTCCGGCGAACCAAACAGCGAAAGTTGCTCGACCATGGCCCCAGCACCTCCTATCCCATACGTCTACAGAAACAAGAGCCCCGCTCGGGTGAACGGGGCTCGGATACAAGCGTTTACGCAGCTGCTACAGCGCCATCGTGCGGGAGCGGTCGATGCGCGCCAGGCAGTCGTCGCGGCCGACGAGCGCCATGGTCTCGCCCAGCGGGGGGCTCACCATGTTGCCGCAGACGGCGACGCGCACGGCCTGGAACACCACGCGCTTCTTGAGGTCCATCTGCTCGGGCAGAGGCTCAAGCGCGGCGTCGATGTTGGCAGCCGTCCACTCGTCCACGCCCTCGAGCGCGGCCTTGGCGGCATCCAGAATGGCGCCCATGCCTTCCTTGGCCAGGCCCTTGTTGACAGACTTCTCGTCATACTCGAGCGTCTCGGCCGTGGCAAAGATGGGAGCGGCGACGGTCACGGCGTCGGCTGGCATCTTGGTGCGCGGCTTGACGATGGCGGCAAGCGCATCGATCCAATCCTCGCCGTACTCGACATTACCCTCGATGAGACCCGCCTCGTGCAGCTCGGGGACCATGATCTCGTCGGCAAACTGAGCATCGGACATGCCGTTGATGTACTCGGCATTGACCCAATCGAGCTTCTTGGGGTCGAAGGTCGCCGGGTTCTTGGAGATGCGGTCGAGCGAGAACTTGCTGGCCAGGACATCGCGCGGGATGATCGTGGTCTCGCCGTCGAGCGACCAGCCGAGCAGCGCCAGGTAGTTGACGAAGGCGTCGGACAGGTAACCGGCGTCGCGATACTCCTCCACCGAGGTGGCGCCATGGCGCTTGGAGAGCTTCTTGCCGTCGGCGCCCAGAATCATGGAGATGTGGGCGAACGTGGGCACGGGAGCACCGAGGGCCTCGTAGACCATGACCTGGCGCGGGGTGTTGGACAGGTGGTCGTCGCCGCGGATGACATGGGTGATCTTCATCATGGCGTCGTCGACAACGGTCGCGAAGTTGTACGTGGGCGTGCCATCGGAGCGGAAGATGACAAAGTCGTCGAGCTCCTTGGCGTCAAAGGTTACCTCGCCGTGGACGGCGTCGTGGATAACGACGTCGCCGCGGTCCTCAGGCACCTTGATACGCAGAACGTAGGACTCGCCGGCCTCGATGCGGCGGCGGGCCTCCTCGGGATCAAGATCGCGGCAGCGGCGCTGATATCCCTGGAAGGGGTCCTTGCGCTCCTGCGCGGCCTTGCGGTCGGCATCGAGCTGCTCCTTAGTGCAGAAGCAGGGATAGGCCTTGCCCTCGTCCCAAAGCTTCTGGGCGGCCTGCTTGTACAGGTCCAGGCGCTCGGTCTGGGCGTAGGGGCCAAAATCGCCGCCCACCTCGGGACCCTCGTCCCAGTCCAGGCCCAGCCAACGCATGGCGCGCAGGATGATCTGCGTGTTCTCGTCGGTGGAACGGGTGGGGTCGGTGTCGTCGATGCGCAGGATGAACGTGCCGCCGTTTGCACGGGCGAAAGCCCAGTTATAGATAGCGGTGCGGGCGCCGCCAATGTGCAGCTTGCCCGTCGGTGAGGGTGCAAAGCGGACGCGAACGTCTGATGCCATGGAAATCTCCTCGATTGCAGGATGGATGTCTAACCGCATCAGTATAAAGCATCAAAGCAACCTCCGCACAAAGGGCACCGACCCAGTCATTGGGGACAGACTTAAATGACCAGTCCAAAGCTAACTGAACAGGAGTGTCCCAAACTGCCAGCACTTGGGGACGTTCTTAGTTTAAGGCTGCTCATTTAATGTCTGTCCCCAATGAGTAGGTGCGGAAAGGGTGTGAATGTTTGATTTACGCGCTATGATGTGCCCTTGCATAGAGAGCCTGGCGGAATGGTAACGGTCGCCGGGACACGTTTTTGAAAGGACAATCATGTCAGAAGAACTTCGTTCCATCCCGCCCCAACACGGGTCCTTTGTTTTTACGTCGGAGTCGGTGACCGAAGGTCATCCCGATAAGATCGCTGACCAGATCAGCGACGCCGTCCTCGACGCAATCCTTGCCAA
>CAJMPF010000256.1 GCA_905215195.1 uncultured bacterium
TGGGTGCCGCTGCCGGCGAGCCCGCCCGCATCGCCACGGTACTGCGCAACAACCTGCGCTACGACAACTACGAGATTCTCGAGAACGACTACGGCATCTCGCTGCGTGAGCTTGTCGCCTTTGCCGATGCCACCTACACCGCCGGTGAGTCCATCACCCCGCTAATCAAGGCCATCAACGTGCTGCTCTTTAAGCTCGAGGGCCAGATTATCCAGCGCCACCCCGAGTTCGATATGACCGACCGCCTGTTACTCGACAAGATCGATCACGACACCGGCACGGTCACGCTCGCCGACGGCAGTGTGTGGCCGCTCACGACCAACGACTTCCCCACCGTCGATCCGGCGGACCCCTATACGCTCACGCCCGAGGAGCAGCACATCATCGACAAGCTCGTGTCCGAGTTTGTCACCGCCGATCACCTGCATCGCCATATCGATTTCCTCTATTCCCACGGCTCGATGTACAAGGTCGCCAACGGCAACCTGCTGTTCCATGGCTGCGTGCCGCTCAACGAAGACGGCACCTTTAGCAGCATGAACTGCCTGGGCACCTGGCACGCTGGCCGCGATTTTCTCGATTTTTGCGACCACATCGCCCGCCGCGCCTGGCGCGTGGGCGACCGTGATGCCCTCGACTGGATGTGGTACCTGTGGATTGGCTTTAACTCACCCGCCAGCGGACGCTTGGTGCGTACCTTTGAGCGCGCCTATATCGCCGATAAGAGCACCTGGGTCGAGCCAATGGATCCGTACTTTACGCTTACCAAGTCGCCCTCGGTCTGCGATGACATCATGCGCGAGTTTGGCGTCGCGCCCATGGCATGCTCGCCGACCGGCCACATCATCAACGGCCACACGCCCGTTAAAACCACCAAGGGCGAGCAGCCCATCCGCGCCGAGGGCAAGCTGCTGGTCATCGATGGCGGCTTCTGCCGCGCTTACCATCCCAAGACGGGTATCGCCGGCTATACGCTCATCTCGAGCTCACGCGGCTGCCGCCTCAAGTCACACCAGGCCTTTACGACGGTTGCCGAGGCACTCACGCGCAACGTGGACATCGAAAGCGAGACCAACCGTTTTGACCAAGCGGACCGTCGCCGCATGGTGAGCGACACCGATACTGGCGCCAAGATCCGCAGCCAAATCCAAGACCTCCGCCAGCTGCTCGATGCATATAGAAACGGTGCTATCGAGGAGCGCGCCTAGCACCACCCGCGGGGATTGGCTAAACTTGCTGAGTTTGTCATCCCCGCGGCGCTTCGGCGCCAGCTTAAGGCAGGTACCATGCAAAAGCTCCTTGCGCAGATCATGAAATTTGGCGTCGTCGGTGTCATTGCCACGGTTATCGACTTTGGCATTATGAATCTGCTCCACTACGGTCTGGGCCTCAACATCCTAATCGCCAACACCAGCGGCTTTATCATCTCACTCATCTTTAACTACCTCGCAAGCATGAAGTACGTGTTTGCGCACAAGGAAGGCATGAGCCGCCGCCGCGAGTTCATCATCTTTGTCGTGCTGTCCGTGATCGGTTTGGTGCTCAACGACGGCATCGTGCTGGCGCTCAACGCCGGCCTGGGGCTCGAGGCCAATATCGCCAAGATCTGCGCCACCGCGCTTGTCATGGTCTACAACTTTGTGACCCGAAAAATCTTCCTGGAGGGCGACGAGACCAAGTAGCTCGAAACCTTACAGCCCTACGATGCCCACGGACAATGCGCGCTCAGTACAGTATCGCCCGTGGGCATCGTTCGTTTACGGGCAATTTTTCAACGTTTGCGGATTAGCTCTTGAAAATTTGGCGAGTTCATATAGTTCTTGGCAAAGACCTTACGTTTCCCTTGTAAAAGCTCTAAAGTATCCTCTGCTCGATTCATCAACGCATTGGATGTGATTACGTGCGCAAGGCGCTGGCACAACCTCATACCAAGCAGTTCCTCAAGTTCGCTGTCGTGGGTCTTATCTCCTTTGGCATCGACTGGGGCCTGCTCATTGCGCTCGTCGAGCTGTTTCACCTCGACTTTTTGATGAGCACCACGGTTTCGTTTATCACGTCCGTCGTGGTCAACTACTGGCTCAGCATGAAGTACGTGTTCGACCACCGCGAAGGCATGAGCCGCAAGCGCGAGTTCACGATCTTCACCATCCTGTCGGTGATCGGCCTGGGCCTCAACGACCTGTACATGTTTGTGGGCGTCACGTTTTTGAGCATCGGCTACCAGGCCATGAAGGCCATCGCCACGTTCCTCGTCACCTGGTACAACTACTTCAGCCGCCGCTTCTTCCTCGAGGGCGCACGGTCGTAGTCGATTCACTATTTGCCTGAATGTATAACCGGTTGGAATTCCCGTTCCAACCGGTTTTTTGTTTGCCGAGAGACCCGGCGACCCAGTCCCATTCGCATGAAAAACGGGCGGTCCGGATGTTGGTCCGAACCGCCCATCTGGCGCGCTATGTCGAGGCCTCTAGCCCGTTACGTAATACCAAACGACGTTGTCGCCATTGGAGAGAACGTAGTTACTGCAGGCCGTCATGGGCGTTGTGCCGTTGACGGAGTACATCCAACCGGAATTGGGGCCGCGGTCCTTTTCCTTGAGAGTCCCGTTCGGGCCGGAGATGGCGCTGATATATGTGCTGCCGGAGGCGGAGTAGCCGTGGCTT